>NZ_DFPI01000022.1:0-294024 GCF_002377215.1 Sphingobacterium sp. UBA3519 | reverse complement strand
CAGCTTGTTCAAGTATATCCACAGATCGCAAAGAACGAGTATATCATTGCCGACCGCTGAGCTGCCTCATGGCTGCCCGCGAAGAGATAGTTTTTGCGTCCCAGTGCAACGGGTCTTATCGCATTTTCGATGCTATTGTTGTCGATTTTCAGACTTCCGTCTTTTAGGTATTCGGTCAGCGGATCCCATCTGTCGGCTGCATAATCCATCGCTTTGCCGATCTGGCTCTTGGGTAAAGTATTCTTTATTTCCTTTGCGATCCACATTCCCATTTCATTGATCACCGGAAAAGCTTCCTTTAAGCGCAGTTCTTTGACCTTTGCAGTATCCAGCCCCATCTATTTGGCCTTTCTTTCTGTTTCATATAATTTCTGGATATAGGTCAGCGCCTTTTGGGACCGCGGCGCATCGTTGTTCAGCGCGCGCTCGAACTCACGTCGGGCATGTGCCCAGCAGGCAAGATGGGTGACATCTTTTTTCTTGCCGTAATTCTCGTAGACCGCATAGCCGTCCGTCTGCAGATAACCTTTAAAGGTTCCCAGTATAGGCAGGGGCGCGCTGCTCCCACGGGTTGGACTATAGTCGAACAGCACGGTGCCGTCCACAGGTGCATGGTATACCAATAATACCCCCGATGGGCAGCGCCCTTTTTATCGCTGTCCAGTACTTTTATAGGGGTCTCATCGACCTGTAAATAACCTTGTGATTTTATATCGAAGACCAGTTGATCATAGAGTGGTTCGAGTTTGATAAGGGCTTCTTTTGTCCAGCCCTCGATGGTAGAGGAAGGGATCTGTATGTTTTCTCTTAAAAAGCGTTGCTTCTGCCGGTATAATGGTAGGTGGTCCATGTATTTATCGGTCAGGATCATCGCCAGCAGACCTGCTCCGGGAATGCCCTTGTCGATGACACGCTCGGGCAGTTCTCCGATCTTGACGCCTTCTCCGTTTTTAGCCGCATATTTATAACGGATATAGCGTTTGATATAGAACTTGGCCGGTTCGCATTCCAGTTCCTCCGTAATTTCCTTTCCGATACATACCATATTCGACAGGTCTGCTTCGGGATGGATCTCGATTTCTTCTACAGGGAGATGTTCGGGCAACTTTGTACGTCCTTTATGGTTCGGGCGTGCACGGATGTATTCAATCTTTTCTCTGGTTTCTTCCTCTTGCTGTTCTATGTCGGCAGCTTCAGCCTCAAAAGGGAGCAGCGTCTGGTTAGGATCGCCTTGGAAACGCTCTCTTTTCTGTCCGTACTGCATCCGTTGGAACATCTCTACCTGAGCCTTGAGATAGTCCCGTTCCAAGGTAAGACTGTCGATTTCTGCCTGTTGTTTCTTTGCATGATGGAGATGGGCACTTTCTCCGGCAAGCTTCTTCCTTGCCAGCTTGAGAAGTTCACTCCTTGAGAGGTTTTCCAGTGCCGTTTCCATACCTTAAAGATACGGATTTGCCTGCATTTGTGCAATCAAAAAAGCTGTTTTTGTGGCAATGAATAACGTTTTTTCTGTATACTTTTTACAACCTGGACGCCCTCGATGAGCAATACCAGATCGCTCCATGACAGTTCACCATTCTTAAGTGCAGATGTACCAAAAGTACCCTGCTCCAGTCGTTTGTAATAAAGGACAAAGCCCCCGTGTTCCCAGTGCAGAAGTTTGATATAGGTACGGCTACGGTTCAAAAACACAAATACCTCACCGCTGGTCGGCTGGCGCTGCATCACCGAAATGACCAGGCCGCAAAGACCGTCGAAACTCTTGCGCATGTCGCAGTGGCCGTCGTAGAGATAGAAACGATGAGAAGACCCTAACGAAAACATTAGTACAGACGGATCAGCTGCGAGAGAAGGGCAAGATCATTTTCGATCTTTATACGTACCCCATTGGGATAAATAACTTCAACATCGTTCTTTCTGTTGTCCTTATCAATTGTTATAAAGCTTCCGCTAGTCATATTGTTTTCTTTACTGCGCGAAAACCAGTAATAAAAGGTGGCTTCGTTGATCCCATTTTCCGCGCAGTAAGCTTTCTTGCTTTTTCCGCTCTGTTGCCAGTCCGATATCATCGAAAGCATCTGTAATCTTTTTTCTTCTTTGCTCATACAGCAAAGCTCTGCATTATAGCTCGCTCAAAAAATATGCACTTGGTCGGGCGGATACTTTTTGTCGGAATATTCAATTTATCAATCCATGTGATTATAACATGTTAAACAGACTTCGTTTTCAGATATTACGTTTCCTTTACAATTTTTGTTCGAGCAAATTTTCCGTTGTACTTTATATTCTCTTCTGCAAATTAAACACTCAATTTTATTTGATGTAGGCTTATTGGGCGAGAGAAAGGACCATTTTGGATTTATATCTATACTTAAATGTCTACTAAGCCAATATGAACATTCAGGACAAGAATATCGTCTACTATTAATATCGTAGGGTAAATATGATTTTAACACTCCTTTAGGAACAGACTCTTCAATAAAATCTAAAATTTGATAAAAGTAGGCGCTTTCTAAATCCATATCCCAAAAGCCAAACGTAGGATCAGAAGTAGACATATCCTTAAATAATTCTATCCATTTGATAGGATTATAAAAATAAGATATAATATTTAAGATTTTTCCAATAATATATTTGTATTCTAAGTTATCTATTCCCGTGCTATGAACAAGTTTGTTACGCATGATCCTCAATTCTTTGTATTCATCAACAAATGCAAGAATTGGGAAATTCTGTGGTAATACAGCACAGAAAACTCCTAATAAATTTTCCCCTGATATTGTTTGCAATTCGTCAAAATTGCGATCGGTTTTATTAGGGAGCGATGGCCAATCATATTTATTGTTCTCAATCAACAACAAAGCGCTTTTTTCTGTGATTTTACTTTTCATTAAATATTCTACACCTTGAAATAATACTATTAAGGAGGTACTAACGGTAATTCCATTATGTTTCCAATAATCTTCAATAGTGATTTCATAGTTATCGAATATCTCATCTTGAATAAGTGCGTTTACATTGTTTGAGATATTAAAAAGCATTTCAAATGATTTCCAAAGACATTCTAATCCTAATTTCTCAAACCTATCTGGTTTTGGTATATTTTTAATCATTTAAACAGGGTATTTCTTTATTTTAAAAGAATGTATACAGGGATAATCGAGATAAATTTGGATATTCTAAGCCTAGTCTGGATAATGTGCCAAAAGAAATTTCATGAATTAGGGTCGTCTATTATTTTTTGTTGTGGAAATCCATATAAAATTGGGTGCGAAAACCACCTAAAGAATAATCCTAAGCATGTTGCTCTCAAGTTTCTATTTTATACTAAGTTCATTTTTTAAGACATTTACAAAATCTCTAAAAAATATGCATTTGGCCATAATTTTATTATAGTCTATCTCTGCAAATAATTCCCTGCAGTCAGATTCCACATATCTCCGTCGGCCTTTACTAGTTTCTCGTTTTAGTTTTTCTTTAGGGTCTTTTATACTAGTTGGATCTTTAGAAAATGTTAGTTTAGTTCCATATTTACGATTGATTAAATTAATATCAGCGAAAAGTAAAGCTTCCAATTCCCATACATTTAGTAAAATAACAGCCTTACAATTATTGGCGTAATCCTGTACTTTTTGAAACCAAATATTCCTCGAATCAACCTTAAGTTTATCAGAATTAAACCCATCTAAATCTCTAATACACACTAACAAATCATACTTTTCTATTTTAGTCTCCGCTGTGATCTGTTTAAAAAATTTAAAACTTTCTAATCCATCTCCCCTTAATTTTTTACAAAGGGTTTTAAATCTTATTGCAGAGCCAAATTGAGGTTTTAATAGATTTTCAAGAGCTACAGTATCATTTGGATCCTCTCCGATTAAGCCAATTACCTTCATTCTTCTAAATCTGAATAAACCCAATAATCGCTTAAATAACCCACCTCTTCAACATAAGTTCTCGCCTTTTCTCTTTCATCATTTGATAGCCTTCGTATAGATGTTCCGGAGTCTTTTGAATATGATACTATTTGAATTCTACTTAATTCTTCAATTTCAACGTAATTTAAAACTAAAGGAGAATGAGTTGATATAATAATTTGATTGAAGTCACTACGTTCCTTAATGAATTGCATTAAAAGATCAAATTGGTGGGGATGTATTCCTAACTCTGGCTCTTCTATCAAAATTACGCTTTCTTTCAAATCTTGTATTTGGGCAATAATATAGAATAATCTTTTTGTTCCATCAGAAAGATTGTTCCACGGTAACCAAGTATCATTTACGAAATACTCTATCTTGATGTTTTCAACATTAAAGCGTAGTTCGTCAAAATAAATATTAATATTTGAATTAAAACGTATATTCTTTATAGGGGTGTATTTTGAAAGTACACGGATAAATTCATCACTAAAAACAAATTTTGACTTAATATAATCAGTTGGAATTTCTTTTATCATATGGGAGTCAATTTGATCTGAACTTTTATTCTCGAAAAAATCTAAAAACTCAGTTTCTATGTTCCAAAAATAACGGTCTAAAAAATTATTTCCGATAGAATATATGCCTTCATACATATCAAAATCGATGATCAGCTTACCAGGTAAATCAATGAATTCAGGAGAAATAGGTAGATTGTACTCTAAGAGTATCGTACGAGGAAAAGTTAACATTACTGATCGTAGAGCATAATTATAAAAAAGTTGGCGAGATTTTACTATTAATGTTCCTTCGGATTCCCCAGCTAATAATTTTCCTCTATGATTTAACGGCAGATAAGTGCCATTTAAGGTATAAGTTCTTTTGAAAAAATACTTTTGACCAGGATTAATTTCTATATCTTCCGGGCTAAAAGCTTGTCTTTCATAATTCACTTCGAACAAATCGGCCCCGCTTAAAGACTCCATTACAAAGGATAGCGCTTTAACGTGACTATCCTGAGGTAGCCCTTTCGGCCTTAAAGCCTCTTTTACAATATAAAGCAAATTTGACTTTCCTGCTCCATTCTTCCCAATAATAATATTAAGGCCATTATTAAAATCAGCATTTATCTTATGGATTGATCTAAATCCAACAACTGCTATATTTTTCAAATAAAGACTTTCAATCAGTTTTTTAGTCATATACAAATGTAAAATTTATTGAACAAAAATCTACAATAATAGCGACGTCGAATCTTTGATGACCTTCTTTTGTATTATTTTGAAAATTTGAGCGTAAATATCTGTTACTGTCCGACCTTCTAGACCGAATGCATGACTCAGATCATCAGTTTAATATTTTATTAAATTTTAGGCTTAGTAGTAGTCAAAATAAATACAAGCCATACGCAAAATACTAGCGAAAATCCGATCCAAGGAGTTTTCATACTAAGGGCGGAGAAAAGCCCAATAGTCGATAGAATACAAAAGAGTAAGAATAATAATAAGGTCTTCATAATTGTAAGATTTAGAAATAATGAAATTATACTGCAATGAACTTCATCGCAGTATATACTTAAGCAGCTTGTTTGTTCTTATTTTTCTTTTTCTTCGATTTATTTTTTTTATCTTTTTTTGAGTCGATTTTTCTCAGAATTCTCATTACCTTTTTTTGGACATCATCAACAATTTTCCAGTCTTTTTCTATATAGATATCTGTTACTCTATTCCCTTCGTCGACATGATTTAGAGCGAGTGAGACATCATCTTTATTTAAGCGGCATCTATTTCTAGCAGTGTTTGCAAAAGTATGTCTTGCCCAGTACAAGGTGAGATTTTTAATTCCGGTTAGGTTACGAAGGTGGAGCATTCCCTTTGATAATGCATAATTAAGGTAATTAGGATTTCTATATCGATTTCGTAGTTTTTCGATATATTTTTCGAGAAGTGGCCTCGCTTCATCAATTATTCTAATGCTAATAAAGGCATTGTCTTTTCTTAAATCCTTAGTCTTTTTTCGATTGTAATCTATTCTACCATTTCTGATATCTGATCTATTTAAGTAGTATAGATCAATAGCATTAATGCCACAGAGGTAGAACGATAGCATATAGAGTTCTTTGGCTAATTCAGCTCGACTGTTGGCTACTGTAGGCCAATCCCTTAATTTTAAAACATCATCAATTTCATTGTTTCTGTTTTTTGTGAGAGGGGGAGAACCAACCTTATATTTTGAAAAAGGGTAATGTTTGATTCGATAGATCCCCAAATCTTCGTTGTTGTATTTTCTTCTGGCCTCGTTAAAGAGGGTTCTTAAATCTCGCATGTGATTGTGAAGCCCACTGTCCGATAGACCTTTCTCAGTTGTTATGACTGGATTTCCAAATTGATTAATCCTAGTCATGATTCTATCGGACTTCAGGAATCGTTCATACATAAACAGCATGTTTGAATTTATTTCCTTTATGGATACAGTCTGTCTTTTAAAATAATCAACAAGGCTATTGCAGATAGCTGTATGATTCTTCGCAGTTCCTGTTCTACCATCAGCTTTTAATCGTTCGATATGTTCCCTACAAAATGATATGAATTCTACATCCTCATCCATATCTTTTAGGTAATCTTTTAAAGCTTCCGCTGTAAAATATTCAAGTCTCCCATCAAGTTCGCTAATTGCTTTACGGTATTCTTTGAGTTGGTCATTTAACTTATCAAGAACAAAGCTGTCTTTGATCTTTTTTTCTTTAGTGAGTTGCTTCTGAACAACATAGTGATTGGTGTCCAAAAACTTTCTTTCTCCCTTGTGATAGACACAGATTTTTACATTGTAGGTGCCATCGGATTTCTTGTGGTGTTCATAAACTTTCGCGCTTACGGTTGCCATAATTTTTTTCTTTAGCACGTAAAAATTCCCGTTACATATTTGTTACATTTTTACGTGAAGTTCAACAAAAAACTATGCAAAACTGGCCGAATAGGGTACTTTACCCATGGCCATCACATCAATGGAAATTGATGCGAAGAAACGAAAAAAGCGGCTTTTTCGCATAGAAAAGCCGCTTTTTTGCTTTGTGCTCCCACCTGGGCTCGAACCAGGGACCAAAAGATTATGAGTCTTCTACTCTAACCGACTGAGCTATAGGAGCAGGTCTTTTGTTTTGTCAATTTAAACAGCTGTTGTGCCGTTTTGACGATGCAATTATCGATATTTGTATTGATATTTCAAAATAATTCGATGGAAAAAATTAAAAATATTGTTCTTGATTATGGGAATGTGATCTTTATGATCGACTTTGTAAAATTGAAAGATGCTTTTACTCAGTTAGGTATAGAAAATGTTGATGCCGTATTTGGACATCATGGTCAAAGTGCACTTTTTGATAATTTTGATAAAGGAAAAATTGATTCGACGCAATTTCGTGAAGGGATAAGAGAATTAACCCAAAACCCAGCACTGACGGACGCACAGATTGATACGGCCTGGAACAGTTTACTGATCGGTGTACCACAGGGAAATCATGAGATTTTAGTCCAGTTGAAAGATCGATACCGTACCTTTTTGTTAAGTAACAACAATGCAATTCATTATGCCTATTGTATGAATGATATTCATGAGAAATATGGTGTTGCCGACAATGAAGGTTTTTTTGAAAAGACCTATTACTCTCATTTGGTAGGGATGCGCAAACCTGATGCGGAGATTTTTGAATTGGTTATGCAAGAGCAACAATTGGATCCGGCGGAGACTTTATTTATTGATGACAGCCCTCAACATCTAGCGACAGCAAAACAATTGGGTTGGCATACGGCATTGTGTACGAAGGAGAAACCGCTAAGAATTTTGTTGGAAGAATTCGAATTGCTATAAAAAATAATTTTGTTTTCCTTTTTAAAAATAAATAGCTTACCTTTGTCCCACTTTAAATTTAAAAGCGGCGAAAGGAGGTATATATAACGCATGATTATCGTAAATGTAAAAGAAGGAGAATCTTTAGATAGAGCATTGAAACGTTTCAAAAAGAAATTCGAAAAAACTGGAGTTTTAAGAGAGTTGCGTTCACGTCAAGCTTACGAAAAGAGATCTGTAACTCGTCGCATTCAAGTGAAAAAAGCGATTTACAAACAATCTTTGAATCAAGATGTAGCTAACTAATTGATTCGCTGAGAATTTTAAAATATAAAGGGAAAAGCAATGCTTTTCCCTTTTTTTTGTGCTTTTAAGTTTGTAATTTAAGCTATATAGCAAGGGAAAATATGTTGGAAAAGGAGTTTATTCGGTTTTTGCAGATTGAAAAAAGGTATTCAGAACATACGGTTATTGCCTATAAGCATGAGTTGGAGATGTTCCAGTCTTTTTTGGATCGTGAGGGACTGACTGTGCAGGATATCGTATACCGTGATTTACGTCATTATTTCGCGCAAATGGTAGAGTCCGGAAAAAATGCAAGTTCAGTCAACCGGAGTATGTCCTCCATGCGAACTTATTTTAAATTTTTGCAAAGAGAAGAGTGTATTGCAAAAAATCCCATGACGCTTATTAAAGCGTTAAAAACTGCTAAAAAATTACCGGTTGTTGTTGAAAAGGAAAAGCTGGTCCGTTTGTTGGATCAGATGGGGCAGGAGCAGGATGGGTTTGAATCCTGCCGCGATTATATGGTTATGGAATTGTTGTTCGGTACCGGGATTCGGTTGGCAGAATTGTTGAAAATTAAGGAGCAGGATATAGATTTTTTTAATAAAAATATTCTTATATTAGGTAAAAGGAACAAAGAACGCTTGGTTCCGATCAATAATCTTTTATTGAAAGAATTGAAAAACTATTTGCAACAAAAGGCGACGCAATTTGTTGATACTAATAACAGCTTACTAATCGTTACGAAAGAAGGAAAGCCAGCATATGCCAAGCTGATCTATGCTATTGTACATCGGCAATTGACGCTGATTTCTACTCAAGGTAAGAGAAGTCCTCATATTTTGAGACATACTTTCGCAACGGCCCTGTTGGACAACGGGGCGGATTTAAATGCAATTAAAGAGCTGCTGGGGCATGCAGGGCTTGCGGCAACACAAGTGTATACGCATAACTCAGCAGAACGATTGAAGTCAATTTATAAACAAGCTCATCCAAAAGCTTAAAAAAAGGAGGAAAAATGAACATTACTGTGCAATCCATTCGATTTACTGCTGATCAAAAGCTAATCGAGTTTATCAAAAAGAAAACAGGAAAATTGGAGCAGTTTTTGGATTCCATTATTGGTGGCGAATGCTACCTGCGATTGGAAAATGTCGATGATGAGGCAAATAAAATTTCAGAAATTAAATTAAATATCCCGGGAAGCCAGCTTTTTGCGAAAGGGCAAGCGAAGAGCTTTGAGGAGGCGACAGATATTGCTGTCGAATCCTTGCGTAGACAGATTAATAAACATAAAACAAAGACAAAAAATACAGTTATCAATGGACGTAATGAAGTTCTTACCCTAGAGGAAGAAGAAGAGGAAGAATACGATTAATAACTATTAAAATATAGATGTAAATGTAGGAGGTCAGTTATAGAAACTGGCCTCTTTTTTTGTACCGCTCTATTGTAATTGGTCCGTAAGAACCTAACGTGGATTTTCGGGGCTGTTGATCCATGTGAAATTAGGAAGGATTTATTTCCATTACTCGCTGAAAGGCTTATTTATATTAAATCAAAATAATCTTCTGTTTTACTTGGATTGATTATAAATAATATTTATTTTTGATCGATTTAAATGATAAGGGAAATAGAAATGTCAAAATTGGTTTGTCCGTTAGCACATGTTGAGGAAGTGTTTTCAACTATAGTAGGTACTGTTTATCAATGTAGCCGCAAAAATTGTTTCTGGTTGGAATATAATAATGAAACAACGTCTTTCTCGGTATCGGATTTTTTGAAATTTAAGAAACGTATCGATGGGATTGATGTTGAGCATATGCTTCATGATACAACACGCTCATCTGATTTTGAAATCATTATGCCTTTTCGTACAGAAAGATGTTTCATCTTAACTGTAGCGGATGTGCTCCAGTTGCGCGAATTATTAGATGGCGCTAAATTTATGATGGAATTGAATAGCGTTGTCAGAACTTGTTTGCAGGTTTCGCCATTTGCGGTTTTCGCTTAGGTAGTATATATAAACGAATTTAAAAAGCGGTGTACGTCTATGATGTACACCGCTTTTTGTTTTGTGGTGACCTTATTTAATTTTAATTTAAATAAGTCTCAATGGACTACCTTTTGTTTTTTGGTTGGCATTCCTGATTTTAAGTCCTTTCTGCCACTTATTGTTTTATTTGATGGCTTATTGAAAGTATCAATATTACGTATTTGTAATTGTATTGATTCTAAACAAGTTGTGGTTTGTTTGTCTAATTTAGACTGAATTTGTATTACATATTCTTGATACACATTTTGAATATCTGCTGTATCTTTGTGATGTAGTCAGGTGATCATGTGTTTCACTTGTTCATGTTTTAGAAATTAAACTTAAGGTAAATATGAAAGATTTATTGAAATTAAAATCTTCTTTGAAAGAAGAGATCGAAAATATATTGAATGCACAGATTAAAGTTGAAGCTCATTCTTCAGCATTATATTTGGCAATGTCTTCATGGTGTGATGATCAGGGTTTGGAAAATGCTTCCGAGTTTTTTGCGAAACAATCCAACGAAGAACGCGAGCACATGTTGAAGCTTTTCAATTATATTAACAACCGCGGTGGTCGTGCAATTTCTCCGGAAGTTACAGGTATTCCTCAAGATTTTGAATCATTCCGTGGTGTATTTGAGCAAACATTGGAACAAGAGATGTTTGTTACTGAACAATTCAATAATATTGCGGATAGATGTGCGAAGGAAAAAGACTACGTAACTTTTAACTTTGTTCAATGGTTCTTGGAAGAGCAAGTGGAGGAGGAGTTTGTTGCAAGACGTATTCTTGAATTATTCGATGTAATCGGTGAAGATGGTACTGGCCGTTGGGAAATTGATAAGCACCTCGTTAAGGTTACCTTTGCGGGTGAATAATAAATTGTAAAAAATAGTGTAAGAAACGAGCTGTTGAGAAAACAGCTCGTTTTTTTTATATACAAAATCACAACTTTTTACGTTAATAGCTTAAGAATTCTTATATTGAATTGTATTATTGCAAAGTCTATTTGATGGAACTAAAGGACGGGAATATTATCCGGTTAGTACTTTTTTTAGCTATAACGAACTTGTTTTTTTTACCCAAAACCACTTTAGGGCAGGTGTCAAAAAAAGAGGTTTATGGCATTGTTGTCGATACAGCTGGAAGGCCCCTAAATGGTGTAAGTGTTCACCTGACGAGTTCCCGCGATACCTTGTTCTCATCAACTTCCGCAACAGGTTATTTTCATTTTAATCGTGTACTGGGTAATGATATTCGTATTAGCTGTAGCCAGCTGGGCCTTAGTATCTTGGAACGTAGTTATCCCTTGTACAATAGCACGACAGCTAAATTGGATGTTGGAAAATTGACCATGTTTCCCCATGTATCCCTTTTAAAAGAAGTTGTTGTACTAAAATATAAACCCATTGTTTATAAGCAGGATACTGTTCAATTTAATCTGGATGCTTTTCAATTTGATCGTCGGGCACTCTTAGAAGAGGCTCTTAAGGCATTACCCAATATTCAGGTCTCGCGGGATGGTTCTGTCTACGCCTTCGGTAAGCCCATATCCTCTGTTAAGGTGGATGGTAAAAAATTCTTTGGTGGCGATGTGCTCACCGCCACACGCAATCTTCCTGCAGATTTTGTGAAAAGCGTTCAAGTTATTGATTTTTATGGTGACGAGGCGACGGCAAAAGGAATTAAAAGTGCTGAATCCGAAAAAGTTCTGAATATTGTGCTCAAAGATGATAAGAAGAAAATTACTTTTGGTCAAGCTACGCTTGGCGGTGGTTCGGTAGATCGTTACTTGGGGAGTGCTGGACTGAATCGTTTCAATGACGGTAAAGAGTACTCTGTTATCGCCTCGGTCAATAATACCAATACCAACCTTTTTTCTTTCGGTTCGCCCAATGGCGGGGAACGGGAGCGGGAAATGGGCGAGCTAGCGGATTTTGCGGACCCGACAGACGGCGTCAATAAAATCGGCTCTGTAGGTGGTAGTTTCTCTAGTCCGCTTTCTAAAACGGTAACAGCAAGCGGAAAATATAGCTTTACGCAACGTAATAATTATATCCAGGGAAATTCCTTATTACAATCGATATATGGGTATGGCAAAGCCGCGAATAATCTGATTAGTAATTTTGAAGATTACAAAATAAAATCAATCGATCGTATCCATAAAATGGACTGGGATTTTGATATGAAGCTGTCGCCCAAAGATCAGCTTAAAATATCGCCCAAACTATCTTGGACCAATTCGACCAGCAATACGTTAAAAGATAGAAGGATCCAAAATAATCGGTTAAGTAGTACGGGGAACTACGGCGCGGCCAATAGTACAGAAAGCCCTGCTGCGGCTTTAGATCTTTTTTACGTGCGAAGTTTTACTAAACCGGGGCGGAAAGTACTTTATACTTTGCATACGGATTTTAATTCCTTGGATAAAGATGAGGAAGTGCGCGATTTTAATAGAGCGATCGACAGCAGCTTGAAGGTGCCAAAAATAACGGAAACTTACCTGAATCAAATGGTCCGTTCCAGCAATGAGAATAAAAATATCCAAAGTCGCTTGTCGTTGGTGGAGCCCGTTGATTTAGGTGGTACCTTGGAGATCAATTACGATTTCGATTATACCAAAATTGATGCCCGTCGCTCTACTTTTGACAATAACAATAATTTTAACAACGGGCCCATACTGGTGGATTCACTTAGTTTGAAGTACGACTATTCTTTCGCAAGCAATAAAGTCGGCATGATTTACCGCCAAGACTTAAGCGAAAAAGTAAAGGTAAACTTCGGTTTTGCAGTTCAGCCGTCCGAATTAACGGGAAGTTCAACAGATAAACTGATAAAAACCTCCTATTCAAATGTTAATCTCGTGCCCTCTGCTGGATTGAAATGGAAGTTTACCAAAGAAGAGGATCTTTCTATGGACTATTATGGACGTAATAACCAGCCTAGTTTCTATCAGATACAGCCGGTGGTGGACAATACCAACACACAGAATATTGTGATCGGAAATAAGGATTTGAAATCTGAATTTGCACATAGTATTGTTTCAAAGTATCGCAAATCCATCACGCGGAGGGGACAATATCTGGAAGCCAGTCTTGCTTTTAACTTAGTAAATGATAAGATTGTAGCCAACCGGACAATTGAACCTAATTCAACGATACAGAAAACGACTTATCGCAATACAGAAGGCTACTATGATATTAAGAGCTATTATTTGTTTACAGCTTCTTTATTGTCGGATAATTTGCAGATGAGCTTAAATGGCAATGCAGATTATTACAACAATATTTCGTACGTCAATGATAAAAAGAGCTTTGGTGGACACTTTTTGTTTACACAAGCCCTTCAATTCCGCTATACCTGGAGTGATATTTTTGAAGCGGAATTAAATGGCAACTATTCGTTGAACAGGGCCACATTTGACTGGCCTGTACAAGATAATATCACGGCGCATTCTGGAATCGTTGGTTTGGGATCTAAAGCTTATTTGGGCAAACATTTTACCATGGGACTTGAACTTTCTCAAAAATTTAATGCGGGTTATTCGAGCTCATGGAACAATATTAATCCAACGATAATCAACGCCTATATGGAATATACTTTTGGAAGGAATAACTTGGGTATGTTGAGATTTCAGGGATTCGATCTAATGAATCAGAATACTGGAATTTCACGTGCCGTGGTGGGAAATGATATTTTAGACGTTCGAAACAATCGTTTGGCTCGTTATTTTATGCTTTCGCTCAATATAAGATTACAGAAATATCCCAAAAAATCATGATGAAAGCTGTCATTATTACTGAACCGGGCGGACCCGAAGTTTTGGAAGTCCGCGATGTGGAGATGCCGCAGATCGGTGAACTGGAAGTTTTAGTAGAAGTAAAGGCTGCAGGTGTAAATAGACCTGATGTTTTTCAGCGTAAAGGGAACTATCCGGCACCTGCCGGGGTGGATGCGCGGATACCTGGATTAGAAATAGCAGGGGTTATTGTCGCAAAGGGAACCGGGGTCGCTGACTGGAACATTGGTGATCGTGTATGTGCACTCGTAGCGGGTGGAGGTTATGCAAACTATGCTAAGGTCTATCAGGGACATTGTTTGCCTATTCCCGATCATTTAGATTTCGCGGAAGCAGCCTCGCTGCCTGAGACCGTATTTACAGTATGGGACAATGTCTTTCGAAGAGGGAATTTGCAGACCGGCGATCATTTTTTGGTACACGGTGGTGCTGGTGGGATTGGCAGTACGGCAATTCAGTTAGCGGCCTTGTTTGGTGCAGCAGTATATACGACAGTCAGCTCATCTGAAAAGGCTAGCTTTTGTAAATCATTGGGAGCAACCAAAACAATAAATTATAAAACGGAGGATTTTCTGGAGGCGCTGAAGCCTTTGGGGGTTGATGTTATTTTAGACAGTATTGGTGGTTCATATTTTGAGAAAAATATCAACCTTTTGAACCCCGATGGTCGTTTAGTATATATTAATGCGATGGAAAGCGCAATAGTCGAGTTAAACTTGCTCAAATTAATGCAGAAACGGATTGTTTTAACGGGAAGTACATTACGGGCGAGAGACCGTGAATTTAAGCAAGTGCTACGGGATGATATCTGGTCTCAGGTATGGCCGAAACTTAGCGCTGGCGATTTCAAACCGACCTTATACCGGGTGCTTCCTTTTGCCGAGGCTGCTGAAGCCCATCGATTGATGGAAGATTCAAGCTTATTGGGTAAAATCGTCTTAAGTTTTTGATCGCTGAAAGCTGAGCGGCGTGGTGCCGGTTACATTTTTGAAGTATTTATGGAAGCTTGAAAAGTTTTGAAAACCTGATTCAAAGCAGATCTGCTTCACCGTCTGTTTGTTTTCTATTAATAAATTGCAAGCGGTTTTCACGCGCATTTCGATCAGAAATTGAAAGAGCGTTTTTCCGATCTGTGATTTGAAATAACGGCAGAAGGAATTTGGGGTCATTCCCGTGAGAGAGGCAAGTTCTTGCAGGCGTATCTGGTCGCGATAATTTTCACCGATATATTGCATGGCAATCTGCATACGGTTGGCATCCTGATCTTGCAGCTGGATGGTAAAAGTGGGGCTCGTTAACAGATCATGTTGTTCTTCGGCCGAAATATACTGTAATATTTCTAATAAATGAATAATACGTGGGGTACCTGTTGCTGCCAAGATAGCGTCAATTAATTGCGCAGTTTTTAGTCGGCTGCACTCCAATAATGAAATGCCTCTTTTGGAGACGCGAATAAGGTCTTTGATGGATTTATTTTCAGGTAAATTAATAAAATCATTTCCCCAAAAGTTCTCTTTAAAATGAAGCACACGAATATCTGCGCTTTCTGCTTCTTCCTCTTGAAGATAAATTTCGTCAAATAACCAATAATGAGGTAGGTTTGAACCCACAAGGGTGATATCGCCCGATTCAAAGCGCCGGACACTATCGCCAATAAATTGGGTGCCTGAGCCTTTGGCGAAATAAATTAATTCCAGTTCTTCGTGGTAATGCCAAAGATTATGGTACTGAGGTGTATTGTCTCTACGCGCGTTGAACGAATGCTCAAGATTGCTGTTTAAATGAAGCAGCTGTGCTTTCATAATTATGAAATATATGCAGTAAAGTTACATAATTCAGTTTAGCTATGGTAATATAGCTTAATAATTTGATAATATACTTGAATATTGTCTAGCATTTTTAAGCTTATTTTACATTAAATAACTACTTATAACCATTTGAAAAATATGACGAATAAAAAGAGTTACGCATTTGCCTTGATTTTGGTGACATCCTTGTTCTTTTTCTGGGGATTTATTCATAACCTTGATCCGATCTTAATTCCGCATTTGAGGAATGCGTTTAGTTTATCCCATTTCCAGGCTTCCTTAGTCGATTCGGCTGTATTTATCGCTTATTTTGTGATGGCGATTCCTGCTGGAATTATCATGAAAAAATATGGCTATAAAGCGGGTATTTTGATCGGATTGATCTTTTTTGCCATTGGCTGTTTTCTTTTTGTACCTGCGGCCAATACGATAAGTTATGTTTTCTTTTTGGGGGCATTGTTCGTTGTAGCCTGTGGTCTTACCATTCTGGAAACCGCTGCAAATCCGTATGTAGCGATTTTGGGAGATCCAGCTTCTTCGGCGCAACGGCTTAATTTTGCGCAGTCCTTTAATGGACTAGCAGCCTTTGTTGCTCCGATTTTTGGTGGAAAATTTATTTTATCCCATGAACCCAAATCACAGGAAGAACTGGCGCAAATGGCTGAGCAGGCAAAGATGGCGTATATTCAGTCGGAAACAGCTGCTGTGAAATTGCCTTATGTAGTATTGGGAATATTGATTTTATTGATCGCTGCCTTGTTTTTCTTTACCAAATTACCTGATATCAAAGATGCCGAGGAAGAAGGTAGAGCTGGTTTTTTCCACGCGTTGCGTCATAAAAATGTGCGTTGGGCCGTGGTGGCTCAATTTTTCTATGTGGGAGCGCAAGTCTGTATTTTAAGCTTCCTGGTATTGTATGCAACAGAAGCTGCGGGCATATCGGGTAAGGATGGGGCCGATTATGCTGGGTTTGCGGGATTGGCTTTTATGTTGGGCCGGTTTATCGGTACATTTTTTATGCGTTTTGTATCAGCATCCCAGCTTCTGATCATCTATTCCGCTATAGCGATCGTTCTATCCCTATTTGTCATCTTCGGATCAGGTATTCAGACCTTGTATGCATTGATCGGTATTGCATTCTTTATGTCTATTATGTTTCCGACGATATTCGCGTTTGGTGTACAAGGTATCGGTGCCGATACCAAATCTGCTTCCAGTTTGATCGTCATGTCTATTGTTGGTGGTGCTTTGTTACCTCCAATTTTGGGCTTTATCTCGGATAAAACAGGACATTTCCAGTATGGCTATTTTGTGCCATTGGTTTGTTTTATTGTTGTCTTATTGTTTGCTTTCCAAAATAGAAATGTCAGTATTGCGGAAACCGAAAATCTTAAATCACATTAATTAGTTAGTAATGAAAAGATATGTCATGGCTTTAGATCTTGTGGACGATCCACAATTGATCAAGGAATATGAGGATTACCACCGTGAGGTTTGGCCGGAAATAAAACGTTCGATTCTGGATGCAGGTATTCTGCAGATGGAGATCTATCGTTTTGAAAATAGATTGTTTATGAACATGGAGGTGGGTGAAGACTTTTCATTTGAGAAAAAATCGGCTATGGATGCTGCCAATGAAAAAGTACAGGAATGGGAACAGCTGATGTGGAAATACCAGGCGGCCATTCCGGGGGCAAAGCCGGGAGAGAAATGGGTAATGATGACAAAAATATTTGAATTAGTATAATTATGGCTATACAGCGCTATTTACAGATCCATCCAATGGATAATGTCCTTGTTGCATTACAGGACTTGGCTGCGGGAACAACGATTGTTTTTGAAGGTAAGGAATTTACATTAAAGCAAGCTGTTGCTGCCAAACATAAATTCACCATCCAGCCAATGGAACAAGATACGGAGATATTGATGTATGGTGTTCTGGTAGGAAAATTGAATACTCCCCTAGCTGAAGGGGAACTCATTACCACTGAAAACTTGCGCCATGCGTCGGAAGATTTTAAAATGGGCAATCGCAAGACAGCCTGGACAAGACCTGATGTTTCTGCATTTAAAGATAAAACGTTCAATGGATTCCACCGTTCAAATGGGACTGTTGGAACGGCCAATTACTGGTTGGTTATTCCATTGGTTTTTTGCGAAAATAGAAATGTATTGACCCTGAAGGCTGCTTTTGAAGAAAAGTTGGGCTATAAAGTAAAAGCCAATAATTACGTGTCTGAGGTAGAAGATCTCATTAGCTTATATAAGTCTGGTGCTGATGTAAATGCGATTCTTAGTCAGGATCTACTTGCTAATTCGACTTCCAGTGAGCAGGAACGCCTGTTCAAAAATGTCGATGGAATCAAGTTTTTAAACCATGAAATGGGCTGCGGCGGAACCCGCATGGATTCGGATGCCTTATGTGGCCTTTTGGCTGGTTATATCACCCATCCGAATGTGGCGGGGGCAACGGTATTGAGTTTAGGATGTCAGCATGCGCAGGCTTCCATTCTGAAAGCTGAAATTGAAAAGCGAAGTCCAGGTTTTGATCGCCCACTGTATATTTTCGAACAACAGAAAGAAGGAACTGAAAAAGAGCTTATGCAAAAGGCGATTAAAGCAACTTTTGCAGGGATGATGCAAGCGGATAAAAATGAGCGCAAACCAGCCTCATTGGACAAATTGTGTATAGGTCTGGAATGTGGTGGTTCAGACGGATTTTCGGGCATCTCGGCCAATCCGGCGCTCGGATTTGTATCAGATATTTTGGTGACTTTAGGCGGATCGGTGATTCTGGCGGAGTTTCCTGAATTATGCGGCGTGGAACAGGAGTTGAGTGATCGTTGTATCGATGAGCCAACGGCGGAGCGTTTTATGTCGCTGATGCGTACTTACAATGCAAAAGCTGAAGCTGATGGTTCGGGATTCTATATGAATCCTTCTCCGGGCAATATTCGTGATGGTTTAATTACTGACGCAATTAAGTCTGCTGGGGCCGCCAAAAAAGGAGGAACATCACCTGTTGCAGCAGTGATTGATTATCCTGAATTGGCCAACGGTCCGGGGTTAAACTTATTATGTACGCCTGGTAACGATGTGGAAAGTACAACTGCAGAAGTGGCAGCAGGTGCCAATATCGTCTTGTTTACGACGGGCTTGGGTACACCTACAGGTAACCCGATTACACCGGTTGTGAAACTTTCCACAAATACCAAGACTTTTGAGAAAATGCCTGATATCCTGGATTTGAACTGTGGTACCATAATCGAAGGTACAGAGACTATTGAGGAAGCCGCACACCGTATTTTGGATTATGTAATAGAAGTTGCTTCTGGTGAAGTGAAACCGAAGGCGGTGTTGTTGGGGCAAGACGATTTCATACCATGGCGTAGAGGTGTTTCTTTGTAGTTGGGTATAATGAGTTTATTGAAAATCCATGACAACTAATCATTTACATATGAAACTTAAACATGTAATCTGTGGTTTAGCCTTGCTGATGGGATCAGTATCCGCGAGCTATAGCCAGCAACATTATCAACCGAGTCCCGAAAATCTGAAAAATAGGGAGTGGTTTGAACAATCTCGGTTTGGTGTTTTTATCCATTGGGGGGTATATAGTGTGCTGGGGGATGGTGAGTGGGTCATGAACAACCAGAATATCAGTTTGGATGAATATGCATTGCTGCCTAAATTTTTCAATCCAATTTCCTTTAATGCGAAAGAATGGGCGAAGTTATTTAAACAGGCAGGGGCAAAGTATATCACCTTTACGACCAGACATCATGATGGATTTTCGATGTGGAACAGCCAGGTTTCGGACTATAATGTGGTGAAGAAATCTCCCTTCAAACGCGATATTGTGAAAGAGTTGGTGGAAGCTTGCCGTGCCGAAGGGATAAAAGTGATGTTCTACTATTCGCTTTTAGACTGGCACCGGGATGATTATCTGCCTGTTGGTAAAACGGGTGGTGGCATTGCGGGGCGCGATTCAACGAAAGGGGATTGGAATCGTTATGTCCAGTTTATGAAAAGCCAATTAACGGAGCTGTTGAGCAACTACGGTGAGATCGATGGGATCTGGTTTGATGGTCATTGGGACAAGCCCAATGAAGATTGGCATTTCAAAGAAATCTATGAATTGATTCATACCTTACAGCCACAGTGCTTGGTGGGTAACAACCACCATCTGGCGCCATTTGAAGGGGAAGATTTTCAGATGTTCGAACGTGATTTACCCGGGGAGAATACTACTGGGTTCGGCACGAAAGCGCATGATGTTGGGAAACTACCGAAGGAAGTATGTGGAACAATTGCAGGATCTTGGGGATTTGAGCTGAAAGATCGGACACGAAAATCCTTTCAGGAAGTGCTGAAATACCTGGTCAAGGCAGCTAGTCATGGTTCCAATTTATTGCTCAATGTTGGCCCGATGCCAAACGGTGAGATTCAGGACTATCAACAGGAGCGCTTGAAAGAACTTGGAAAATGGCTATCGGTGTATGGTGAAACAATCTATGGAACAGCGGGTGGGGCGGTGTCACCAACAGACGATTATGCGTTGACAAAAAAAGGAAACCAAGTGTATCTACATGTGTTTAAAACGGATAAAAAGGAATTGTTGATTAATAACCTTCCTTATCAGGTGAAAAAAGTAAGCACATTTATCGGAAAGAAAGAGATTAAGTTTAGTTATAAGAACAATAGTCTACGCTTGGATTTGCCAACATCGACAGATGAAGCAGATTTGGTATTGACATTAACAATTAAATAACAATGGGAAAATTAGAACAAAAAGTAGCTGTAATTACCGGTGGTGGTAGTGGGATAGGCCGTGCGATCAGTCTGCAATTTGCTGCAGAAGGAGCAAAAGTTCATATTCTGGATTTGAATGAAGATGGCGGTAAGGCTGTAGTTGATGAGATCTTGGCTTTGGGTGGTCAGGCTGCATTTAATCGTTGTAATGTAACTGATCAACAAGAAATTACTGCTATAGCACAAAATATCGGAAAAATTGATATTTTAGTAAATAATGCTGGTATCGCTCATGTTGGTAATTTGGAAAATTGTCAATCAGAAGATTTTGAGCGTGTTTTTAATGTGAATGTTAAGGGAGCTTATAATGCATTGCATGCTATTGTGCCGATGATGAAGGCGCAGGGTTCGGGAGCAATCCTTAATTTAGCATCCATAGCTGCATGGGTTGGTATCACGGATCGTTTTGCGTATTCGATGAGCAAGGGGGCTATTTACGCGATGTCAATGTCTGTAGCACGGGATTACATGGCCTACGGTATTCGTTGCAATAGCATTTCGCCTGCACGTGTACATACCCCATTTGTGGATGGATTTATCGCAAAAAACTATCCTGGAAAAGAGGAAGAAATGTTTGAAAAACTATCAGCAAGCCAACCAATAGGCCGCATGGCGCAACCGGAAGAAATTGCCAAATTAGCACTTTTCTTGTGTAGTGACGATGCTGGATTTATTACTGGAAATGACTACCCTATTGACGGTGGTTTTATTAAATTGAATAATTAAAAAGCTAAAAATAAAATATCTATTATCTCAATACTATAAAAATGAAATTAATACGTTTTGGAGCTCAAGGCAAGGAGAAAATCGGTGTTCAGATCGATGGTGTAAATTACGATGTAAGCGCATTTGGTGGTGATTACAATGAACAATTCTTTGCCGAGAATGGTGTAGCCCGTTTAGAAGAATTTGTGAAGGCAAATGAAGGTAAGTTGATTGAAGTTCCTCAAGGCGAACGTATCGGAGCACCTTTTGCCCGCCCATCCAAAATTGTTTGTATTGGATTGAACTATTTAGACCATGCCAAGGAAACAAATGCACCAATTCCTGCTGAACCGATCATCTTTATGAAATCGACCACTTCGTTGGTAGGTCCATACGATAATGTGATGATTCCGAAAGATTCTGTAAAAACAGATTGGGAGGTGGAATTCTGTATTGTGATCGGTAAAAAAGCTTCTTATGTAGAAGAGCATGAAGCTTTAGATTATGTGGTCGGTTATGTATTGCACAACGATGTTTCCGAACGTGAGTATCAGCTGGAACGTGGCGGTACTTGGGATAAAGGAAAAGGATGTGATACGTTTGCACCGATGGGACCTTTCATGGCGACAAAAGAAGAAATCAAAGATATCAACAATGTGCGTCTATGGTTGAAGGTAAACGGAAAAACCTACCAAGATGGTAATACCAAGGATTTAATCTTTTCGGTGGCGCATGTAGTATCCTATGTGTCTAAATTTATGACTTTGTTGCCAGGAGACGTGATATCAACAGGTACTCCGGCAGGTGTTGGCTTAGGATTTAACCCACCGATTTATTTGAAGCCTGGCGATGTGATCGAGTTAGGAGCAGATGGTCTTGGAGAATCCCGTCAGACTGTGGTAGCGTATTCAAAAAATTAATTGCTCATTAGGTTTTCTTTTCATTATGCGTATAGATACCCATCAGCATTTCTGGAAATTCGATCCAATTAGAGATAGTTGGATTACCGAAGAAATGCAAGTCATCAGACGTGATTTCACCCCTTTGGATATTCAATTTGTGCTTGAACGAAATGGATTTGGAGGGAGTGTTGCTGTTCAGGCGGATCAATCCAACGAAGAGACTGCTTATTTGGTTCAGCTGGCTAGTGATTATCCTTTTATTAAAGGCGTAGTGGGCTGGATTGATCTTCAAGCAGCGGATATTCGACAACAGTTGGATGGCTATCAATCAGCTACGGTCATCAAAGGATTTCGTCATATTGTTGAAGGAGAAGCTGACCCTGATTTTCTCATTCGCCCTGCGGTATTAAACGGGCTGAAGGCCTTAGCAGATTATGGTTATACGTATGATCTGCTCATCCGTCCACGACATTATGCGGCAACGTTGGATTGTGTGCAGCAAAATCCAAATCTTCAATTTGTATTGGATCATATTGCCAAACCGCCGATCAAGTCGAAAGCATTTGATGAGTGGGCGGCGTTTATCGATGCGCTATCTGCCTTTCCAAATGTCGTATGTAAAGTTTCGGGACTTGCAACAGAGGCCGATTGGGAAGGATGGAAACTTGATGATTTTAAGCAATATCTGGAGCATATCTTTGCGCGTTTTGGAAAGGAGCGCATTATGTACGGGTCAGATTGGCCGGTATGTCTATTGGCGGCATCCTACGAAGAAAGTATTGCCATCGTTGAGGATAAATTAGGGCAATTTACGGCTGAAGAGAAGAACGCATTTTGGGCAGAGAACGCAATACGCGTGTATAATCTTTAAAAGGAAAAACTTCAGCATGCTATGAAAGGGAAAAATAGCATGCTGAAGCTTTTTATTGGTCATGAAGCTGGATAATGGGCTTAATGACGTCAATATAAATTAATCAATAACCAGAGAACGAATTCATTGTTGCGAATGTTAACCACAACCAATGAAACAAACCATTCAATAAAAGTATTATGGATCTTCATTTAAAAGATAAAGTTGTTATTGTTACCGGCGGAGCAAAAGGAATCGGGCGGGCTGTAGTCCACGCGTTGGCTAAAGAACAGGCTATTCCCGTCATTGTTGGCCGTAAACAAGCCGATAATGAAAAAGTCAAGGAAGAAATCAAGCAATTTGATGTGGATGCACTCTGTATCGAAGCAGAATTATCAAAACCAGAAGATTGTGAAAGAGCCGTTCAAAAGACATTGGACGTGTATGGGCGGATCGATGGTTTGGTGAATAATGCCGGACAAAATGATGGTGTCGGATTAGCATCAGGTAATTATGAAAAATTTGTTGCTTCGCTGCACAAGAACTTAATTCATTACTATCTGATGGCACATCACGCTTTGGATGCGTTGAAAGCATCTAAGGGCAGTATCGTGAATATTTCGTCCAAAACTGGTGAAACAGGGCAGGGCAATACCTCGGCTTATGCGGCATCCAATGGTGGACGTAATGCACTTACGCGCGAGTGGGCCGTAGAATTGTTGCCTTACTCGATTCGTGTAAATGCCATTATCGTGGCAGAATGTGCAACTCCCCAATACGACACCTGGATTCAAACCTTATCAAATCCGGAGGAGACATTGAAAAAAATTACGGACCGTATTCCATTGGAGCATCGCATGACCACAGCAGCGGAAATCGCGGATACAACCGTCTTTTTGCTGTCTGATAAGTCCAGTCATACAACTGGCCAATTGATTCATGTGGACGGTGGTTATGTGCATCTGGATCGGTCGATTATCGCTGAATCGTAGCGGAAAAGCGATTGGGTTTTGGAAATTAGACTTGAGTGGTTTTTAAAATGACAACTCCGGTTGATTTCCAAAATCCATGATCTTTTTTTTGATAATATCCCTCAATCAATCAATGAAAATAACACCCATTGAATTCAGGCAGTAGGGGTATGATGAATTTTCTATACGGCGGAGATGTGGGGGGGATGTTATATAAAATGCAGTTAGCTAAAACAAAAAAAGCTTGTTCATTGAACAAGCTTTTTTTGTGGTGCCACCTGGGTTCGAACCAGGGACACAAGGATTTTCAGTCCTTTGCTCTACCAGCTGAGCTATGGCACCAGTTGACCTTTTATTTAAATCTGTGATCATCAGATTGAAGCGTGGTGCCACCTGGGTTCGAACCAGGGACACAAGGATTTTCAGTCCTTTGCTCTACCAGCTGAGCTATGGCACCGCTTTTTTGCTATGGGTTTGTTCCCCTATTGCGATGCAAATATAGTCCGATAATTTGAATTCTAAAACTTTTATGCAGATTATTTTCGTACTTTTTTCGAACGTGTTGATTTTGATCGAGATAAAATTACAAGAAACTAACATATAGGAAAAGGAATAAGCTGTATCTTTGCATTTCAATAATTAGAGATGAGTAAAAGAGGAAGAGTTTTAGTTGCAATGAGTGGAGGGGTAGATAGCTCCGTTGCTTCTGTCATGCTCCACGAACAAGGATATGAGGTTATCGGTATCACGATGAAGACATGGGATTATGCATCCGCAGGTGGCTCGTCGAAAGAAACCGGATGTTGTAGCCTTGATAGTATCAATGACGCTCGTACATTAGCCGTAAACTATGGTTTCCCTCATTATATATTAGATATACGTGATGAGTTTGGAGATTTTGTGATTGACAATTTTGTAGAAGAATATATTGCTGGGCGCACGCCTAACCCATGCGTGTTGTGTAATACCCATATTAAGTGGGATGCTTTGATGAAACGCGCTGACAAATTGGACTGTGAGTTTATCGCTACCGGGCACTATGCTAATATCCGTATGCACGATAATGGTCGCTATGTGATATCAAAAGGTAAGGATGAAAACAAAGATCAATCTTACGTTTTATGGGGCGTGTCACAAGAAAATCTTGCCCGGACACAGTTTCCGTTAGGATCTTTCACGAAAAAGGAGATTCGTCAGATGGCTTTGGATATGGGACAGAAGGAATTGGCCAATAAGTCGGAGAGTTATGAAATCTGTTTCGTTCCTGACAACGACTACCGTGCGTTTTTGAGACATAAGGTGCCAACGTTGGATCAACAAATTGGTCCCGGTAACTTTATTCTTTCCGATGGTACCGTTGTAGGTAAACATATTGGTTACCCTTATTTCACCATCGGTCAACGTAAAGGCTTAGGAATTGCCTTGGGGAAACCGATGTTTGTGATTGAGATCCTTCCGGAAAGTAATACGGTCGTATTGGGTGAAGAACATGAACTTGAAAAGTCACATGCTTACGTTCGTAATGTGAACTTTGTGAAATATGCAGGACTAGATCAACCGATGGAAGCAATTTCAAAGGTACGTTACAAAGACTCTGGTGCTTTGTCGACCATATCCCAAGAAGGCGATAAAGTGCGTATAGATTTTGTGCACAATGTAAAAGGTATTGCCCCTGGACAATCGGCCGTTTTTTATGAAGGCAATGATTTACTCGGTGGTGGTTTCTTAATGAAATAAATAGAAGCTGGACTGAGATCTAAAATAAGAATTTTAATCCCTATACTGTCGATGCAGTATAGGGATTTTTATTTGGTTTAAAATACGTTTTATTGGGACTTCAAACTAGAAGATATTCGCTTTCTCTCTTTGTGGAAAATGGGAAATTTTAATTTGTTTTTACTAATAAAATTAGTAATTTTAACCTATGAATTCATCGGAATATTTGAAGGGCAGAGGGGCGCAGATCAATCCCAATAACAAATTTTTTTCTAATCAATACGTGCAGGAACATGTGGAGGGGCTGGATGAAGAATTTTTGGGGGCCGAGAAAACACAATTTATTCCGACACATCCAAAATCCATTATATCCAAATCAAATAGCCCGGATCTCCGTTTTGAACGATCCATTAATCCTTATCAGGGCTGTGAGCATGGTTGTATTTACTGTTACGCGCGCAATTCGCATGAATACTGGGGCTTTAGTGCTGGGTTGGATTTCGAGCGTAAGATCTTAGTCAAACACAATGCGGCTCAGCTTCTCGAACAGGAGTTTAGAAAATCGAGCTACCAACCCGATTTGATTATGCTTTCAGGCAATACAGACTGTTATCAACCGATTGAACGGAAGCTGGGTATCACACGCTCGCTATTAGAATTGATGGTCAAATACCAGCATCCGGTCTCCATCATCAGCAAAAATGTACTGATGCGGCGGGATTTTGATCTTTTGCGCGAGCTCGCGGCGCACAATCTGGTTTCCGTTGCCGTGACCATCAATTCGCTGCGCGAGGAAGTACGCCAGAAAATGGAACCTCGGACTGCTACAGCATCTGCCCGGTTGAAACTGATCGAGGGATTGGCTGGGATAGGTGTTCCCGTTATGCTGATGATAGCGCCTATCGTTCCGGGTATCAACAGTGATGAGATTTCAGATCTGATTCGTTCGGGAGCAGATGCGGGAGCAATTACGGCCTCCTATACCATCGTTCGGCTCAATGGACAGATCGGTGGTATCTTTAAAGATTGGCTCTATCAGAACTATCCTGATCGTGCTGAAAAGGTATTACATTGGATCGAAGCCTGTCATGGTGGAAAAATTAACGATACCGATTTTGGACGGAGGATAAAGGGGGATGGCCATATGGCCGAGAGCTTACAGCATTTATTCAAGCTTTCCGTCAAGAAATATATGAATAATGGGACGCTTCCATCCTTGAGAAGGGATCTTTTCCGCTTACCCGATGCAGGAATGCAGCTGGGCTTATTTTAGATGGTTGGAGCGACAATTATGAATTTGCTATTCTCGAGGAGGAATACCCGCATTAAATTTTAGCAAGAAAGCCTGATTCATGCAATGAATCAGGCTTTTTTATGGACAAGATCAAGGTTCTGTGAACTAAGATTTCTTTCTTTTGATCAATACATAACTCACATAGAGTAATATAAGCCAAGCAGGGATCAATTCTACCGGAAGTTTCATCCCTGTTATCCACATGATGCCAAGTACAGCGATCAAAAAGATCAGACAGATATAATTACTTAAAGGATACAGAAAGGATGGAAACTTGGTGCGTAAGTGGGCATCGAGTTTATTCTTTCTGAAATACAAGTGTGTAATGGAAATCATGACCCAGTTTATAATCAGTGAAGATACCACCAGCGACATCAGGATCTCCAAGGCATTTTTAGGTGCTACATAGTTGATAAATACACAAATCGCCGCGAACAGTGCCGAAACTAAAATCGCGTTAATAGGCGCATGATTCTTGTTGAGTTTCGAAAGAAAACGGGGTGCATTTCCCTGCTCTGCCAATCCATATAACATTCTGCTATTGCTGTACACGCTGCTATTATAAACAGATAATGCAGCGGTAAGGACAATAAGATTTAGCGCATTTGCGATAATTTTTGTGAAATAGAAGGTCTTTCCAAAGATCGTAAATTCAAACCCATTGAGTTTGTCAAACACCAGCACAAAGGGACTTGTATCGGCGGTGATATTTGTCCACGGTGTCAAAGAGAAAAGAATAATCAATGCACCTACGTAAAAGATTAAGATTCGATAGATAACCTGGTTGGTCGCTTTGGGGATGTTCTTTTCGGGATGCTCGGCCTCGGCAGCAGTGATACCAACCAACTCCAGGCCACCGAAAGAAAACATGATCAATGCTATGGCGGAAAGAAGGCCCTCAAAACTTCCATCCGCTGTTTGGCTGAACCAACCTTTTGGGAAAAAACCACCATGTGAAGTCAGGTTGCTGAGACTTGCCTGATCACCTCCAGTACCGCTTACCAATAAGTATGCACCAAAAACAATCATGGCAATGATTGCGACAACCTTGATAATGGAAAACCAAAATTCCGTCTCGCCATAAATTTTGACTGAGGCAAGATTAAGGGCGTTGATTGCAAAGAAGAAAAATAAACTTGATGCCCATAAAGGTATTTCCGGCCACCAGAATTGTACATAAACGCCTATCGCTGTGAGTTCGGCCATGCTGACTAAGATATACAGCACCCAATAGTTCCAGCCCGAAGCATAACCCGCAAAAGAACCCCAGTATTTATTGGCGAAGTAGCTAAAACTTCCTGAAACAGGTTCCTCAACAACCATCTCACCCAACTGGCGCATAATAAAAAAAGCAATAATTCCGGCGAAAGCATAGCCGAGGATAACAGCTGGCCCAGCCAATGTGGCAGCCTTCCCAATACCTAGAAATAAGCCCGTTCCGATTGCACCACCCAGGGCAATTAATTGAATATGTCTGTTTTGAAGTCCTCTTTTTAACTCCTCCTTATTGTTCTGTTTCTCCATGTGTATGGTTAATACGGTTACTAGTCTGTTTTAATCTGGTCCTTAGATACGGAAAAACCCATGAGGCTATTTGCTCCCGCCAAGGATCGTTTGAGCAAAATCAATGACGCCAGAAGAATTACCTGTTTATCGTAAAGCTTCCCAGCGAACGATTTGCCCTAAGCGCATAAAGTTAATAAAACACTTAGGTATTTGTGCACATTCTGTTGTGGTTTTAATGTATTTCGTTGTTTTTTTATAAACAATGGCGGGGAGGCTGTTTGACTCAGAAATAGAAAGCGCCGTAATTTGGAAATACGGCGCTTTATGAATTAGCAGCTAGTGTGATTTTTGGCCACTCTAACTAATAACGAAATCTTATTTGTAAATGCTACTCAAAAAGATAAATTAATTTGCTTTTTGTGTTTTTTCTACGCCGCAGTCGCATCCGCAGCCTTTCGAGCAGCTCGACTTGCCCTTTAGTGATTTTCGGACATTTTTAACGACATACCATACAGCCGCCAAAACGAGCATTCCTACGATGAGATATTGTACTGTTAAATTATCCATAGCTTTTTATTTTAAAAGTTGATAAGCAATCAAGGCACTGAAATACGCCAAGCCTGTCATAAAACCAAGCTGTATCAAAGTCCATTTCCACGAGCCTGTTTCCCTCTTTACTGCTGCAATTGTACTCATACATTGCATAGCAAAAGCATAGAAAAGTAATAAGGATACACCAGAAGCTAAATTATAAGCCGGTAAACCGGTATTCCTGTTAATTTCGCTTTTCATTTTGCCTAATACCGTTGTTTTAGATGCTTCATCTTCGATATCCACTTCGTCACCAAGGCTATATACTGTGGCCATTGTGCCTACAAAAACTTCACGGGCAGCAAACGAAGAAATAAGACCTATGCCCATCTTCCAGTCGTAGCCTAATGGTTCAACAACAGGTTCAATAGCCATGCCAAGATAGCCAAGGAAAGAGTGTTCCAGACGGTAAGATGAAACTTCATGGTCCAAATCGGCTTCGGACAGGTTGGGGTTATTTTTTGTCACATATTCCTCCGCCCGGCTAAATTTATCGTTCGGACCAAAACTACCCAATGCCCATAGGATAACGGAAATGGCTAAAATGATTTTACCTGCGCCGAAAACAAAGCTTGATGCTTTTTCCCATACATTTAAGGCTACGTTTTTCCAATCTGGAGTCTTATAGGTGGGGAGTTCAAAGATTAGAAATGATTTGTGTTTTGATTTGATGACTTTGGTCAGGATAATCGCCGATAGCAAAGCTGCGAATATTCCAAGTAGGTACATCACAAACAATACAATACCTTGTATTTGAAAGCCCCCTAATTTCGTGTCCGGTATCACCAGTCCGATCAGAACGATATAAATAGGTAGACGTGCTGAGCAGGTCATAAAAGGCGTTACCAGAATAGTGACCAGTCTTTCTTTGCTATTTTCGATGTTACGTGCCGACATAACCGCAGGAACAGCACAGGCTACGCCCGAAATCAATGGAATCACTGATTTTCCATTCAGCCCGAAAGGGCGAAGCCAGCGGTCCATCAGGAAAACAACACGGCTCATATAGCCCGTTTCTTCCATGATCGAGATAAAGATGTATAAAATAACGATCTGTGGAATGAAGATCACAATTCCGCCAATACCTTTGATAATACCATTGCTGAGCAAGTCGGTCAATGGCCCTGCCGGCAATGCTGTTTGTATATAGGCTGCAAGATCACCAAATAAACCATCGATAAAATCCATGGCTGGTCCAGACCAGGTATAAATTGCCTGGAAGATTAAAAAGAGGATTCCAAAGAAGATGACATAGCCAAAGATGGGATGAAGCAGGATGCTATCAATCGTATTGGTTTTGTTTTTATTGGAGGATTCATCCTTTGCATAGATTTCAGCAAGGCTGCTATCCAGGGATTTACTACGCAAAATGGCTTCGTCTTTTTGCAGTCTCTCGGCGCGTAATTGGTGTTTTTCACGGATTTGTTGAATCGCCTGATTTTTTTCTTTCGATAAAAAGGATACCTCGCCTTTGGCCAGGTATTGCCAGGTATGGTATTCCGTATCTAATGGAAAAAGACGTTTGGTTTCTTCTAATGCGGCATCAGCTTCCTTGGGTAGGCTAAATTTGCTGATATACATGGGCGGAACAGCATCAAAGTTTTTGATCAGCTGATCGATACCTTGTCCCGTACGTGCATTGGTTTCGTAGACTTTTGTATTTAATAGTTGCTCAAGCTTCTGAACATCTATTGTAATTCCTTTTTCTTTGGCTTCATCTATCATATTGATGACAAAGATGGCCGGCAGACCGAGCTCCCGGGCCTGCTGATAAAGAATAATAGACCGCTTTAAGTTCGTAGGTTCAGCGACGACAACGACAAGGTTAGGTCTGAAACTACTTTCTTTATTGACTAAAGTGTTGAAAACAACTTCTTCGTCCAGCGAACTTGGGAACAGGGTATATGTTCCCGGTAAATCAATAATACGATAAATTTTGTTGTTGGCTTTTACTTGCCCCTCACGTTTTTCGACCGTAATACCGGGATAATTTCCTACTTTCTGATTTAATTTTGTAATCCGGTTAAATAGAGATGTTTTACCCACATTTGGATTACCCAAAAGTGCAATAATCGGGTTATTCATTATTTCTGATCAATAAGGATGACTTTAGCTTCTGATTTGCGGATAGCAATTAAGGCGTTATTAGCACTAATATTTAGACATATGGGACCGTCCAAAGGTGCGATATGTTTCACTTCTACTTCAGTACCAGGTATAAACCCCAATTCGAAAAATTTAGCTGGAATTTCGTGTGAATCAAAATCAATAATTACCGCTTTTTCCCCTTTTTTTAGCTTATCTAAGCTAGTTCTATTACGCATCTGCCTGTTTTTTTGAATTCTTCAAATATACAGAATTTCTACCATTTAGAATGATTCTAATGTCATAGTTATGTATTTAGTAAAAAACAGCTATCTTTACTATTCAGAACGATTAATTATCAACCAGAATGAAGATTGAGGACGAAATCAAAGTAAGTAAATTCAGCAATGAATGGCATCGTTGTACGGTAAATATTCTATATACGTACAATTGGATTAACAATGAGCTTGAACAGCGAGCTGCCAAAGAAGGGATCACTTTGAAACAGTTTAATGTCTTGCGCATATTGAGGGGCCAATATCCTAAGCCTGCAACCAATAATCTGATTAAATCAAGAATGTTGAGTACCACCCCTGACATCTCGCGTATGATTGATCGCATGGTTTCCAAAGAATTGGTTTCACGTTGTCAATCGGGTGGAGATAAAAGGGCTGTGGATTTGGTTATCACCGAGAAGGGCTTGGAGATTCTTAAGAATCTAGATGAGGAAATGCTGATGAAGGATCTTTTACCCAATCGAATTAGTGAAGAAGAGGCAATGACGTTAAGTACACTGTTGGATAAACTTCGCGGCTAAAGAAATTAATGCGCATGGTCATGATGTTCATGATCATGCGGTTGTTGGTGTTGATCGTGCCCATGATCATGTTCTCCGACAAATAAGAAACTTCCGAGTGCAATCGCAACACCTGCAATCACAGCGATCATTTTCTTTTTATTGAATTTATGATGGTCAATGGAGCCCGATTCAAAAAGTATCGTCGTCGATATGTGTAAGAAGATACCAATAACGACGGCCATGATTTTATCAAAATATTGCTGGATATTCCCTACTTCACCTGCACTGATGGCTTTGCTCAGCAAAAAGCCAAAAGGGGTCATTGCCGCAAATAAAGCCAGTGTAATGAGGATGGTATTTTTCTTTAAATGTGTGCTTATGAGAATACTTCCCAACGCAAATGCGGCCGGAATGTGGTGGATGGATATGCCTAGTGCAAGTTCTGTCTGATGTGTAGCCGCAAGTGGCATTCCCTCGAGGAAAGCATGAAGACATAGGCTGAACATAATACCGATTGGAAAACGATGGCTATGGTGGTCATGATCATTTTCGGTATGGATATGGCCATGTTCGATCCCTTGGGAGAACTGTTCAAGAAATAGCTGGAAAAGAAATCCAGCAAGTACATAAATACCCAATACTTCAGGTGAAGTATTGTTGGACTGATAGACATGCGGAATGAGGTGAAGCACAGTAATAGAGAATAAATAGGCTCCACTAAAAGAAAGGATGAGTTTAAGGAAGCTGGTTCCTTTCTTTTGTACAAAAAATACAGCAATTCCACTTGCAAATGCAGGTATGAATAAAATTAAAATCAATAAAATTGAATTCATTATACGTGTTCAGTTTTAAAAAAGCTAGGCACAAACCGTTTAAATAAGTAGCCTGTTGCCAATCCAACCAGAATACCTAAGGCTGAACCACACAGGACATCAAACGGGTAATGGACACCAACATAAATTTGAGAGGCTGAGATTAGGGTTGCCCAGGTAATACAAAGCCAAAGCGCATGTTTCCATCTTCTCCGGAAAAGTACAATCCAGAAAAAAGCTAGGGAAAAATGATTGGCCGCGTGAGAGGATGTAAAGCTGAAGCCCGAACCGCATCGCACTCGGATGTTGACATTTTCTTTAAACTCCACGTCGTTACATGGTCTAATCCTTTTTACAGTCTTTTTGATCAAATGAGAGGATATACCATCGGAAATTCCGAAAGTAACCAAGGTCATGGCAACAATTAGGATACCTGTTTTTCCATAGGTCTTAATGAAAAATATGATCAGAAATAAATACAAAGGTGCCCAAGTGTATGGATTGCGTAATATCGGCAATAACCAATCAAATACGGGGTTACTCAAGCCTTGATTAATGGCCAGAAAAATCTCTTGATCGATGTGTACTAATTGTTGAATCATAAATGTTGCTGATGACAATGAAATTCCCAAACTTTAAAAACTCACTTTTCAAAAGTAAAAATAATTTCATTGCAAACGGTTGTTTCTTTTAAAAACAACTTTGTTGCAACAAATATACGTTAAATATTCATTAATTATAATTTTAATTCGATATTTTATTGCCATTGTGCTAAATTTACACGTTAATCAATTCAAAAGAAATGACTTTAATTAAATCAATATCAGGAATACGAGGTACGATCGGCGGACGTGCTGGAGAGGCACTTACCCCAATAGATATCGTTAAGTTTACAGCTGCTTATGGCAAAATAATTGTTAAGCAGAGTGGTATCAAAAAAATTGTTGTCGGAAGAGATGCGCGTGTTTCTGGTGAGATGGTAAGTAATTTGGTGATTGGAACCCTACAAAGCATCGGTGTTGATGTGGTTGACCTGGGTCTTTCAACAACGCCAACGGTAGAGATTGCCGTACCGATGGAAAAAGCAGCGGGTGGTATTATTTTGACTGCTTCACACAACCCCGGTCAATGGAACGCACTAAAGTTATTAAATGCAAAGGGTGAATTCATTTCAGATGCTGAAGGGCAAGAAGTATTGGCCCTTGGTGAATCCTTAGACTTTGATTTTTCCGAAGTGGAAGAACTGGGACAAGTTCATAAAGATTATTCATACTTACAGAAACATGTAGACGCTGTGTTGGCACTGGAATATGTGGATAAAGAAGCCATCAAAGCGGCTAATTTTAAAGTTGCTTTGGATGCAGTCAACAGTACCGGTGGTACATTTATACCTGCCTTATTGGATGCACTTGGTGTACAGACAATCTTTAAAATCCATTGTGAGCCAAATGGTCAATTCCCGCATAATCCAGAACCATTGAAAGAGAATTTGACGGATCTATCGGCTGCGGTTATTGAACACAAAGCTGATTTAGGGATTGCCGTAGATCCGGATGTAGATCGATTGGTCTTTATGATGGAGGATGGCGAGCTATTTGGTGAAGAATATACCCTAGTTGCCGTAGCGGACTATTTATTGCAGCATAAAAAAGGAAATACCGTTTCCAATTTATCTTCTACACGCGCACTACGTGATGTGACTAAAGCACATGGTGGCGAGTACTATGCGGCGGCTGTGGGCGAAGTCAACGTGGTTACAAAGATGAAAGAAGTCGATGCGGTAATTGGCGGAGAAGGAAACGGTGGTGTTATCTACCCGGCATCTCATTATGGCCGTGATGCGCTGGTAGGCGTGGCCATCTTCTTGACACATTTGGCTAAGCTTGGTAAAAAAGCCTCCGAATATCGTGCTTCTTTACCGCAATACTTTATGTCAAAAAACAAGATCACGCTGACTCCGGAATTGGACATTGACAACCTATTGGCCAAAATGGAGGAAAAATATAAGCATGAAGACCATTCGACAATCGATGGCTTGAAAATAGACTTTGAAAATGAATGGGTGCATTTGCGTAAATCGAATACCGAACCGATTATTCGGATTTACTCGGAGGGACCTACGCCTGAAGCTGCTGAGCAGATCGCGCAGCGGATTATCAGCGAAATTGAAGAAATAATTAAATAAAAAAAAAAGCTGCATACGCAGCTTTTTTTTTTAAGAGTGATCTCAGCGAAAGCGTATTGTCTGAGCGATTACGAAGTTTTATAATGTATGATTAGAAAGATCATTTTAGGTACGTATTGTTTTCTTAGTTTAATCTTATTTGTCTTTCCGACAAATGCCCAGCAGCCAATGGACGAAATCAATGGGCTGTTAGACCGTTGGCACAAAACCTCGGGCGAGGTAAAGTATGGCCCGTTTTTGAATGTTATTGCTTCAGATGGCGTTATTTTGGGTACTGATCATGATGAAAGGTGGGATAAAGCACATGCAGAGAAGTTCACCGATCAATATTTCAATCCAAAAAATGCCTGGACCTACACCTATGATAAGCGGCATATCAGCTTTAATGCAGATAGTACGACAGCGTGGTTTGATGAATCTTTTAAGATCAATACCAAGTCTTTTCGTGGCGTGGGGGTATTAAGTAAGCTGGATAATGAATGGAAGATTCGTCAATACAGCATGTCCATGTCGGTTCCCTATCAGGATGTTAAGTCTACCGTGGGCGGGAAGGCCGGTGAAAAAATTCACAGCAACCTCTTATTGGTTATGGTGCTGTTTTTCTTTATGGCCATGTTATTTGTGCTGAGTCAACGCTTAAAAATCTCTTACCCCATTCTGCTGGTTATTGGCGGACTGGTGATTTCGCTGATTCCGGGCGCGCCGGTTATTAGTGTTGATCCCGATATCGTATTTATGGTGTTTTTGCCACCTTTGCTTTTCGAAGCAGCCTGGTATACCAATTGGGGGAATTTTCTAAAGTGGCGACGGTCTATTTTCATCATGGGCTTTGGTTTAGTCTTTTTCACATCATTGGCCATTGCCTACTTTTCGGTCAGTATTATTCCTGGGTTTACCTTAGCGCTGGGCTTTTTACTGGGTGGGATTATCTCTCCCCCAGATGCCGTGGCCGCGAGTTCTGTCCTGAAGGGGGTAAGTATTCCTAAACGGGGAATTGCAATATTGGAAGGAGAAAGCCTGGTCAATGATGCGGCCTCATTGACTGTCTTTAGATTTGCATCCATCGCGATTCTTACTGGTCAGTTCGTAATGAGCAATGCGACGACACAGTTTCTGATGTTATCAGTCATGGGTGTTGTAGTTGGTTTGGTTATAGGTCACATCCTCTATATTTTCTTACGCTATGTCGCGAAATCGTCCAGTATTTCAACACCCATTACCCTCATCGCACCTTACCTGATGTATATTGTTGCGGAGCATTTTGAATGGTCGGGGGTCTTGGCGGTGGTTAGTGGTGGATTGTTTCTTTCCTTCCGGGCAGGCGATTACCTCAACTACCATACGCGCATCCAGACGAAGGAGGTTTGGGCGACAGTGGGCTTTCTATTAAATGGATTTGTTTTTATTTTAATTGGACTTGAGCTTCCGGTGATCATCAATGGATTGGGTGAATACTCCATGGAGGAAGCTATTGATTATGCCTTGGCGATCTGTGTAATTGTTATTGTTTTACGCTTAATCGCCGTTTATCTTTCGGCTTTTGTTCCCAGAATATTATTCAAACGGGTTCGCATCAAGGAAAAGAGTCCGGGGTGGCAACTGCCCCTGGTCGTTGGCTGGGCCGGGATGAGAGGCGTGGTTTCTTTGGCGTCAGCATTAGCGATTCCATTGACTTTATACGATGGAACGGCCTTCCCGCACCGAAATCTGATTTTGTTCATTACGTTTGTGGTTATTTTGGTAACACTCGTTTTTCAGGGGCTTACATTGCCTTTGTTGATTAAATTGATAAAAATTGAGGAAGTCGACGAGCAAGCTTCAATGGAAGAGCAAATTGATGAGATCCGTGTACGGCTTGGCAAAGAATCTATTGCATATCTGGATAAACATTATGCAAAAGAAATGCTGGAACATGAGACCATCGCTCGCGTCAAAGAGCAGATTATCCGAAGCGTAAATGCATCCGAACGAGCGAAAGAAGAGGATACGCGCGCGCAGCTTTCGGCAGTAAGGGGGCTCTATAATAAAATTATGCTGGAACTTTTGGCGCTGCGTCGTGATGGTCTGTACAAGATCAAGGAAAGCAAGGCTTTTGACAGCGATGTCATTAAAGAGATCGAGTATTCCCTGGATTTGGAGGAATCGCGTTTGTCGCGTAAGTAGTTATTTATAAGTGCGTAAATCTCGGTTTTGGACGACAAAACCTAGCGGCACAGTGCTGCAAAAAATAGTGTGTAGTGTTGCAGGAAATAGCGAATTTAGCTTATAATGCTAAATTCGCTATTTTGCCTTTATCGCCCACTAAAAATATCGCTCGACCTTTTTTTGCCTTTTGGACGGCATTGAAACTTTCCTTTCCAATAGGCGTCCAGTTTTTTCCGCCATCATTCGATAGGTCTGTACCCGAAGTGCCCGTGCTGATCAGCTGTTTTTTTGAAAGATAAATAACGGCCGACTTAAAGCCAGCGGGTGCTGTCTGTGGTGCAGACCATGTTTTGCCGCCATCGTTGGTTAGCAGGCTATTTTTGTCTTTGTTTTTATCCGCCTTATAATCGCCACCGACGACAATACCCGTTTTTGATGTGTTAAATGCGACAGAAAAAGGGCCGGTGCTATTTGTGCCCTGAATGATGGGGCAGCTGTAACGTTGCCATGTGTTACCCTGATCCTTGCTGCTGTAGATATTGGAAACTGTCCCACCTGTGGCAATCCAATATGTTCCGCTGTTATCGCAATATATTGATGTTCCACTGGCTGCAAAACCGGCCTCGCCATCGGTAATGGTAAAGTGCATATTCGGGGATATATCTTTCCAGGACCTTCCGAAATCGGTGCTTTTCAATAGCGGCATTTTTCCCTGAATGGCGTCGCCAAAGGCAATGCCGACCCCTTTTGATGTAAAAGCAAAACCGTCATAAAATATTTCGGGCCGCTTGTCATTGAATACTTCTTTCCAGCTTCGACCACCATCCTGTGTGCTTAAGATAATGGCAGGGGAACCGGCCGATATAATTAAGGCTTCATGCTCATCAAATGCTTCGATATCCCTAAAATCTGTTTTTTCGTAGCCAATTGGATTGACCCACTGCCAGTTTTTTCCAGCATCGGTGCTGAGCCCAACTGTCCCATTGCTTCCGCTTACCCATAGAGTTGTATCATCAACTACACTTAAACCTCTGTAGCTGCTATTTCGTTCTTGATTTACGATGTTAATTTTTGCTTGTTGAGCACTCAAATGGCTCAGGAGAAAGATTTGGATAATAAGGGCAAGAAATAAAGGTTTCATGTGGTTATGATTTTTATTTAAACAAATCTACTCGTCTTTTTGAAACTTTCCCCTGTTTTTTTAAGATTGTTTTGCGGAGCTGGAGAAATCCAACGGTCATTTTCCGTGGTGATTTAAAATAGGGGATACTCAATACGACCAACAGTGCGATGCAGGCCGAAGTTCCAAGTGCTCCACCGTAGCCGGTGAAAAATTTACTTGTATTAAGCAGAATCGTTGTAAAGATAATGCCGGCAAGGGCTAAACCAAAATAAGTTGATAACTGACTTTTTGATACCATACCTATAAATGATGCACCGATAAAAATCGGCGGAATATATTGTGCAAGATAGGGCGAAACACTTTGTGGGAAGAAATGAAGAAAACCTGCGACAAATAATGTCAGCAATGCTGATGAACGCACTGCTCCTTGGTGAAATTTGGTATTGACATAGTAGGTCGCTGTGCTCCCTATAACTCCAACGAGGTATAAAATGAATGTTTCCATATTACTTAAAAATGTATAACAGGAGGTAGGTCAGTGAAACACCCAGGAAGGCCAATGTTCCTAGTTTACCGCCGACACCATTTAATAAACTTTTCGATACGATCAGAAAGATCGCTGTAAAAATACTGGCTGCTAAAATAAAAGAGAACCCATGCGCCACCTGCGCATTGGACATCCCTACAAATGCACCGCAATAAATTGCTGCCGGAAGGTGGGGTAGATAGCTTGAATTTTTGTTGATATTGGGAATGAACGAGGCGATGGTACCTGTCAGTGCTGCGCCCAACACAGGGCCCAAACCGAAAATCTGATTGAAATAGTAGGATGCAATCGCTCCTACAGGTACCCAAATAGCAATTTTAATCGATTCATATTCATGCCTGTGATGATGAATGGGCGACTTGAGGTAACTGTATAAGATCAGTAAGGACAGTAGGCCGATAAAAGCCAATACAATATAAGAATGTGTGTTTTCTACAAAGATGGCCACTAAAAAAAGGGCCTGAATGACAAATAATAAACAGATGCTTATTATCCTAAATTTCTGCCGGGCTTGCATTTAAATAAATTTAGGCAAAGGTACTGATTATTTGTCTATTCTATTGGTAGATTTTCTTTTTATCAATATAGGGTCAAGAACAATCTGTTCGATTGCTTCGTATGGACTTTTTTGTTTGACCATTTTCAGAAAGAGCTTAGCACATTCTTCGCCCATTTTGTTGGCCTGCTGGTCGATACTTGACAGTGTGGGCGTGATAAAAGAAGAAAAGGTCTGGTTTGCAAAACCGATCACACCAGTTGTTGGAATAGCAATATTTGCAGTTTTTAATGCTTGTATTATCCCGACAGCTGTAAAGTCATCGCCACCAATAAAGGCGTCAGGTTGGATTGCAGATTTTAGAATCTGTTCGGTTCCTTTGATACCGGCTTCAATGGATAAGTCGCCGCGAATAATAAAGTCCTTCTGCGGAGAAATCTGCGCGTCTTTTAGGGCGGCTTCGAAACCATGGAAACGATCCTGAAAAATCGCTATTTCTTTATCCGTTGTGATAAAGGCAATATTTTTGTAGCCCTGTTCAAGTAAATGCTGTGTTGCGAGGTAGCCTGCTTTAAAATCATCAAGTTTGACCACGGGAGCAGGAATATTTTTATGCGTACGGTCAAAAATAACCAAACATTTGCGCTGATTGATCACTTCCTGAAAATGCTGGGTTTCCTGCGTTTCTAGCGACAACGAAGCAATAATGCCGTCCACCTGGGCTTCCAGTAAAGTCTTCACGCCATTAACTTCATCCTCAAAAGATTCATTCGATTGATAAAGCAATAGACTATAATTGTGTTTTTTTAACTCTTTTTCAATACTATGTACCGCCTCTGCAAAAAAATGAATTTGCATGGTCGGTACGATGACTCCAATTGTATTGGACTTGCCCGAGGAAAGGGAGGACGCTAGCTTATTGACACTATAATTTAATTCCTTTGCTTTATCAAGCACAAGCTTGCGTGTCGCCTCGCTGATCGTAGGCACATTATTCAATGCGCGCGATACGGTAGAGACTGTCACTCCAAGCGCACGGGCAATATCGTAAATTGTCGTTTTTTTATTCACGCTCCAAAGTAAATAATTTTATTTAATATTTTGATAATTCAGAAACATATCCTACTTTTATGCAACCGGTTGCAATGTTTGTTTCCGCCTTTGTTTTAAAATAACCAGTTTCAATTAATTACCATGTATTTATTAGGTATAGACGTAGGTACTTCTTCCGTAAAGGTTTCGATTGTTGAGGCATCTTCGCAACGCAAGGTTTGCTCGGTGCAATATCCGGACGTAGAAGCTCCCATTATAACGGTGGAGCCCAATTGGGCTGAACAAAACCCGCTCGATTGGTGGGACTACTTTAAACAGGCTTTATTGAAGGCAAATGCGTTAGGGTTATACGATCCCAAAGCGATTTCCGCCATTGGTATTGCCTATCAGATGCACGGCTTAGTTATCGTCGATAAAGATCAGAACGTGTTGCGAAATGCAATTATCTGGTGCGATAGCAGGGCTGTAGAAATAGGGAATGCTGCTTTCGATGAAATCGGAAGATCTTTTAATCTGAGCCATCACTTGAATTCTCCGGGGAATTTTACGGCGTCTAAGCTGGCTTGGGTGAAGGCTAATGAACCGGCGATCTATGAAAAAATAGATAAGATCATGCTGCCGGGCGATTTTATCGCCATGAAACTTTCGGGACAGGTGACAACTTCCATATCAGCCTTGTCTGAGGGAATATTTTGGGATTTCAAAAACAATAAGCTGTCGGATACCATCATGGATTATTATGGCTTTGAGGATCATCTTATTCCTGAGATCTTACCCGTGTTTTCGACCCATGGACAGATTAAAACAGCTGTTGCCGAGGAGCTTGGCCTCTCTGGCACAGTGACTATCAATTATAAAGCTGGTGATCAGCCCAATAACGCACTTTCCCTCAATGTCCTTCAACCCGGGGAAGTTGCCGCGACCGCGGGCACTTCAGGGGTTATCTATGGGGTGAGCGACCAGTTGATTGCAGACCGTGAATCGCGCGTCAATACATTTGCACACGTCAATTATCGCGAGGATGATATCCGTACAGGGGTATTGCTCTGTATCAATGGGACCGGTATTATGAATAGTTGGGGCAGAAGGTTACTGGGGCGTGATTTATCCTATGAACAGATTAATGCACTAGCCGGCGCATCACCTATTGGTAGCAAAGGATTACAGGTTGTCCCATTCGGCAATGGCGCCGAACGCATGCTCAATAACCAAACAGTGGGGGCATCAATTACAGCGATAGATTTGAACAGACATGAGACAAGCGATATTTTACGCGCTATACAGGAAGGGATTGCCTATGCCTTCCGCTATGGCCTGGATATCATGCGTGAAAACAATTTGTATCCAAATATGATTCGTGCGGGGTATGCAAATTTATTCTTGAGCTCCGTTTTTAGGGAGTCATTTGTGGGGGCAACAAACGTTCCTGTGGAGATCTTCAATCACGACGGGAGTATTGGAGCCGCTCTTGGAGCAGGTATAGGAAGTGGGTATTATGACGATTTTACAGAAGCTTTTCGTTCTTTGAAACCTGTTTATACAGTGGAACCTCAATTTGTAGTGCAATATGAGGAGCACTATCAGCAATGGAAGGAATTATTAAACAAACAAATAAATAACAAATAAGATGAATATTATTAAAGGGAAAAAGGAATTTTTCAAAGGCGTTGGCCAAATTCAATTCGAAGGAAAAGACAGCACAAATCCATTGGCTTTCCGTTATTATAATCCAAAACAAATTGTTGGTGGCAAGACCATGGAAGAGTATTTTAAATTTGCCTGTTCATACTGGCATTCTTTCAACGGTAACGGATCTGATCCATTTGGCGGACCGACACATCAATTTCCATGGGATGAAAGCAACGACGTAATCACGAGGGCAAAAGATAAAATGGATGCAGCATTTGAATTTATTAGTAAAATAAATATCCCCTATTATTGCTTTCATGATGTGGACTTAATTGATTACTCGGATAATGTGGTTGAAAATGAAAAACGTCTGTCAACTATCGTTGATTATGCGAAGGAAAAACAAAAGGAAAGCGGTATAAAATTGCTTTGGGGAACAGCCAACCTTTTTAGCCATAAACGCTATATGAATGGAGCTGCAACTAACCCTGATTTTCATGTTCTTGCACATGGTGGAGCACAGGTCAAGGCAGCTTTGGACGCAACGATTGCTCTTGGTGGTGAAAATTATGTTTTCTGGGGTGGAAGAGAGGGGTATATGAGCCTTTTAAATACCAATATGAAGCGTGAGCAGGAACATCTTGCACAGTTTTTACATATGGCCAAGGATTATGCCCGCAAAAATGGTTTTAAAGGAACTTTCTTTATCGAGCCGAAACCATGTGAGCCTACAAAACATCAATACGATTATGATGCGGCTACTGTGCTGGGCTTCCTGCGTCAGTATAATCTTTTGGAAGATTTTAAATTAAATTTAGAGGTAAACCATGCGACATTGGCCGGACATACGTTTCAGCATGAGCTACAGGTTGCTGTAGATGCAGGTAAATTGGGCTCCATTGATGCTAACCGCGGTGATTATCAAAATGGATGGGATACGGATCAATTTCCGAATGACATCAATGAATTGACCGAAGCCATGTTGATTATTTTAGAAGGTGGTGGTTTCCAAGGGGGCGGTGTGAACTTTGATGCCAAAATCCGCCGGAATTCCACAGATCCTGAAGATCTGTTTTATGCACATATTGGTGGGATGGATCTTTTTGCACGCGCTCTAATTACGGCAGATCGTATCCTGCAGGACTCGGACTACAAAAAAATTCGGACAGACCGTTATGCTTCGTTTGACGCAGGTCATGGCGCATCGTTTGAAGATCGTAAATTAACTTTGGAAAACTTAAGGGATTTAGCAGTGGAATTGGGTGAGCCTAAAACCATCAGTGGTAAACAGGAGTATTTAGAAAATTTGGTCAATAGATATATATAGTTCTAAAAATATTTCTATATTAGGCGATCAAATTAAACCAATTACCAATACATGAATAATTATTTAAGCACAAAAGATTACATCGTTTTCCTGATCTACTTTGTTATTGTAGCAGGTTACGGATTATGGGTGTATTATCGCAAGAAATCTGAATCTGTAGGTTCCAAAGACTATTTTTTGGCTGAGGGGTCATTGACGTGGTGGGCTATCGGAGCCTCACTTATTGCATCCAATATTTCGGCCGAGCAATTTATCGGTATGAGCGGTTCCGGATTTAAGATGGGATTGGCGATTGCAACTTACGAGTGGATGGCTGCCATTACACTGATTGTCGTTGCGGTATTTTTTATCCCGGTATACTTAAAGAACAAGATCTTTACGATGCCACAGTTTCTCCATAAACGATATAATGGAACTGTTGCGATGATCATGGCCGTTTTCTGGTTATTGCTGTATGTTGTCGTTAATTTGACATCCATCCTCTATTTGGGAGCCATTGCGGTAAGTAGTATTTCCGGTATCAGTCTGGAGGCCTGCATGTATGCCATTGCGATTTTTGCTGTGATCATTACATTGGGAGGAATGAAAGTAATCGGTTATACGGATATTATTCAGGTTTTCTTTTTGGTATTGGGTGGTTTGGCGACCACTTACCTAGCCTTGAACCTCGTTTCAGAGCACTATGGTGGATCAGGAGTATTGGAAGGCTATCACTTGATGACCGAAAAAGCTTCCGACCACTTTCATATGATTCTGGATCGTAAGAATGAGAACTATCTCGATTTACCGGGGCTAACCGTATTGATTGGCGGTATGTGGATCGTTAATTTGAACTACTGGGGATGTAATCAATACATCACGCAACGCGCGCTTGGAGCAGATTTGAAAACCGCGAGAAACGGTATCTTGTTTGCAGCATTTCTGAAGTTATTAATGCCTATCATTGTTGTGTTGCCGGGTATTGCAGCCTATGTCATGTGGAAAGATGGCTTGTTCCAAAATGAAATGATGCAACATGGTGAGGTAAACCCTGACCACGCTTATCCAGTTTTGTTGAATTTATTGCCAGCAGGTTTAAAAGGCTTGTCTTTTGCGGCATTAACAGCTGCAGTGGTCGCTTCTTTGGCAGGTAAAGCAAACAGTATCGCGACAATCTTCTCCTTGGATATTTATAAAAAAGTATTCAATACAGAAGCATCGGATAAGAAATTGGTCAATATCGGCAAGCTGACTGTTGTGGTTGCCATGATCTTGGGTGTGCTGATTGCTCCACATTTGGGTATTGATAAAAAAGGTGGATTCCAATATATTCAAGAATATACGGGTTTTGTATCTCCAGGTATTTTTGCGATGTTCATTTTAGGATTCTTCTGGAAGAAAGCAACTTCAAATGCGGCTTTGTTTGCAACAATTGGAGGTTTTATTTTCTCCATCATCTTCAAAAAATTGCCGGATTGGGTCGATCTGTCATTCTTGTCATCGACAGGTTTCTCTGTTCCAAATCCAACAACAGGAGTCTACGAAATTCCATTTTTGGATAGAATGGGATTCGTCTTCGTGATCTGTATTATCGGTATGATTCTCATCAGTATTGTCGACAATAAGCGTGGTGTCGTGCCAGCTGGATTGGAAGTTGATACCACGATGTTTAAACCACACCGGGCGTTTTTGGTCATTGCATTGATCGTAGCGCTATTGGTTACAGCATTATATTCTATTTATTGGTAATCCAATAGCAAATAAGATTTTAAAAACTCCTATCAATCTCGGTTGATAGGAGTTTTTTGTTTGTTTTAAAAATACCTATCTTGGTTTAACTAAAACCATTGCTTAACGAAAGATTGCTGCTATGAAAAGAAGAAGTACCCTGCTACTGACGACGATATTTGGATTACTTACTACCGGTATGCCGATGCTGAGTTCAGCTCAGCGCACACAGAAACCACCTTTACATGGAAAACATTGGATGGCTATTACGGGTAAGCCCTTGGCGGCAACAGCGGGTGCCCAACTATTCCAACAAGGCGGAAATGCGGTGGACGCTGCTTGTGCCATGCTCGCAGCAACCTGTACGATGTGGGATGTTTTGAGTTGGGGCGGAGAGACGCAGGCCTTAATTTATCATCCGAAATTAAAGAAGGTTATTGCCATAAATGCCTTGGGGGTAGCACCCAGTGGAGCGACAGTTGATTTTTTTAGGTCAAAGGGCTATGAATTTCCACCTGAATATGGCCCCCTTGCTGCGGTTACTCCGGGTACGCCCGGCGGATTGTGCTATATGTTGGCTCATTATGGAACGAAAAGTCTTGCAGAGGTATTGGCTCCTGCTCTTGAAATGGCTGCGGGTTATCCCATTGATGCACAAACAGCAACGAGTATAGAGCGGGATAAAGACCGCATTAAAGAATGGCCCTACAGTAAAAAGGTGTTTTTAGTACATGAAGGGAAATCCTGGGAAGCTCCCGAGGCGGGAGAGGTTTTTGTACAGCAGGATCTGCATAAGACCCTGTCCAAATTGGTAGAAGCCGAAAAGAAGGCCCTAGCAGCGGGAAAAGATAGGAAAGCCGCAATCATGGCTGCCTACGACCGGTTTTATACCGGCGATATTGCAGATGAATTTGTCCGTGGCAGTAAGGAGCAAGGTGGCTTAATCACGAAAGCAGACTTGGCCAATTGGAAACCTATTGAGGAGGAACCATTGCACGTCAATTATAAGGGCGTTGACGTGTATAAAATACAAGAATGGACACAGGGGCCAGCCATGCTACAGAGCCTGCAAATGTTAAAAAACTTTGACCTAAAGGCCATGGGTTATAATTCTGCTTCTTATATTCATACACTCTATCAGGTTATGAACTTAGCCTTTGCCGATCGGGATTTTTATTATGGTGATCCCTACGGTAAACCGAAGACACCTATTCAAGGCCTATTACATGAGTCTTATGCGAAGGCGAGAGCTGCAACAATTGACCTTAAGCGAAATAACCCGAATGTACTTCCCGGAGATCCTTATCCCTATGAAGGGAAACAGAATCCTTATCTTCCGTTATTGGAGCAGCGTAAGCAGGAGTTTACACCACATGCGGAGCTGAAAAATGATTTTGTCCCTAAACATGACGCACGCTCAAGTTCGTTGCTAACGGAATTGCCAAAAACAGCTCTTTTGGCCTCTTTAGCGGTGGATAGTGCCTATGTTGACCGTTTATTACGGGGTACCACAAGTGTTGAAGCGGCGGATGAAGAAGGTTGGGTCGTTTCGATCACACCGAGTGGAGGTTGGCTTCCTGCCTGTATTGCCGGGAATACTGGGGTGGGCATGAGTCAGCGCCTACAGAGTTTTGTCTTAGATTCGTTGATTAACCCGTTCAATGTGGTCGAGCCAGGCAAAAGACCGCGTGTAACGCTCACCCCTTCGATGGCTTTGAAAAACGGAAAACCTTACCTTTCTTTTGCCGTGCAGGGCGGAGATACTCAGGATCAGAATTTACTGCAATTTTTCTTGAATATGGTCGAGTTTGGTATGACGCCACAACAAGCCAGCGAGGCGGCCAATATCAACAGTAATCAGCTTTGGCTATCGCTGGGAGGAACAAAGACCGATGATCGAAAACCGCGCTCAGGTAGCCTGCTATTGGACAAAAATACCGCTCCAGCAATTATTGAACAATTGAAGAAAATGGGGTATAGCATTCAGCTCGGCGATCGTACCAGTGGACCTATCAATGCGATTTATTTCGATCAGCAGCACCGTACACTTTGGGGCGGCAGTAGCAACAATGGGGAGGATTACGGCATCGGGTGGTAGTATTTCATTGGCTTTGCTTAGGTTTCGGTTTTGTTATCTCCACTGTATTTATTATCTTACCTACTGATCGGAAACTGATTTTTGTTATGGAGGGTAGTGTCAATAAATATTCGTTTGTTTTTCAGCCTGATGAAGCTGGTATTGTCTTGGTAGATGGCTTGAAGCGGCGATTACGTGCATCGTTAGCCGAACTGCTTCCCGACAAAAACAAAGGCTGGTATCCCAGTTGCAATTCCAAAGCTCATGTAACGATATGTGCTTTTGAAGCAGATGCGTGTAAACTGACAATGGCTATTGAGGCTTTGCAGGAGACTTTGGTCTATGAGCGTAGTCAGTATGTTTATTTCGATCATTTTTCATCATTTGCGGGTGGTGCTTTCTATATTGCACCAACTGTGCACGCCCGGAGTTATCTCAAGGACCGGGCGCGGAAGGTTGTTCAAACATTGACGGAGTTTGATTTGATCGAGATTAGCGACGAACCCCATATTTCGATTGGGCGACGTCTGGAGCCAGAGCAGCTTGAAATCGCAAAAGAACAGTTGCGGTCTGTCGATCTGAGCTTTATGTGCAAGGGCGTTCATGTGCGGCAGTATAAGCCTGATTTAGGTCAGTACGAGATCATCGATTTTATCCAATTTGGCAACCAATCGAAGGAAAATTCTGGCCAGCTGGCATTTAAATTCTAATAATATCGCGGTTTAATTGCCTAATAATGTAAAGCTTTTTATCTTTAAGGCTGACAATACACGATATTGCACTTATAGTACTTTATGCATTACGACGAATCTCATCATAAATCCCTATCTGATATCCATGAAAGTGTCGATGTCAATCAAGGGAAATCCAAATTTAAGAAGATACTTAGTTTCTTTGGTCCAGCTTATCTCATTAGCGTGGGGTATATGGATCCAGGCAACTGGGCTACCGATCTTGCTGGAGGAAGCCAATTTGGCTATACCCTGATTTGGGTGCTGTTGATGAGTAATATCATGGCGCTGGTGTTACAGAATCTATGCGCGCGCCTAGGTATTGTACGCGGTAAAGACCTTGCGCAGTGTAACAGAGAGACCTATCCTAAACGGATGAATTTTGTGCTCTATGTGCTTGCTGAAATTGCAATAGCAGCCTGTGATCTGGCGGAGGTTTTGGGAATGGCAATCGGTCTTAACCTCCTTTTTGGAATCGATTTGCTTTGGGGAGTAATGATCAGTTTTGCAGATACCTTCTTGCTGCTCTATCTGCAGAAGCTGGGGATGCGAAAAATGGAACTCTTTATCATTGGACTTATCGCGCTTATTGGCATGTGTTTCATGGTAGAAATGTTTTTGGCGAAACCTGATTTTGCAGAGGTAGCCACCGGATTTATCCCCAGTATCCCGAATAGCGCTGCATTATATATTGCCATAGGAATTATAGGTGCAACCGTCATGCCGCATAACCTGTATCTGCATTCGGCCCTGGTGCAAACGCGAAAAATTGACAGGAATGAGGTTTCTATCCGAAAATCGCTCAAGTATAACTTTTGGGATAGTGCCATCGCCTTGAACCTGGCCTTTTTGGTGAATGCGGCAATATTGATTCTTGCAGCCTCTGTTTTTCACAAGAACGGTATGCATGACGTGGCCGAGCTTGAAGATGCTTATCACCTATTGGGCAACCTTCTTGGAACGGAATGGGCCTCAAAATTGTTTGCTGTTGCCTTGATTCTTGCCGGACAGAGCTCAACGGTGACGGGAACCCTAGCTGGACAGATTGTGATGGAGGGATACCTTCGCTTGCGGATTAGTCCGACCTTGCGGAGGATTATAACGCGGCTTTTGGCTATTATCCCGGCTGTATTGGTGATACTCATTTCGGGTGAAGGTCGCGTTGGTCAGCTGCTGATCTTTAGTCAGGTGATCTTGAGTATGCAGCTCGCTTTTGCCGTCATCCCGTTGATCCATTTTGTGAGCGATAAAGTCAAGATGGGCACTTTTGCCATTAAACCGTTAACGAAAGTAGCGGCCTGGCTGATCGCGGCCATTATCGCTGTTTTGAATTTTAAATTAGTATACGACGAAGTGGTCGGCTGGATTGGTGAGGCCAACAATATTGTAGTAACCGTATTATTGATCTTGGGCGCAGTGGGCTTGTTTGCCTTATTGATGATGACCGTATTATACCCTATTTTACTTAAATCAAAACCAACGGAGCTGGAGGTGCACCCACCATTTGAGGCTTTGCATTTTGAGCATAAGGGCTCTTTTAAGAAAGTAGTGATTGCATTGGATTTCTCAAATTCAGATCAGAAAGTAATCCAATATGCTTTACAGCTTTCGCACGAGGATACTTCTTTTGTGGTTGTACATATTGTTGAGAGTGCATCGGTAAAGTATACCGGAGATTCGACAGATGATTTTGAATCGCGTCAGGATTTGGAACGACTGAAATTGTATGCAGACTTTCTCTTGTCCAAAGGACATCAGACGGAATATGAATTAGGTTACAATAACCGGATCAAGTGCATTGCTGAAATTTGTGAAAACTATAAAGCTGATCTGTTAGTTGTAGGCAGTCATGGACATAATGGGCTGAAGGATTTTGTTTTTGGTGAGACAGTTAACAAGCTGCGGCATGCAGTGAAAGTACCTGTTTTTATTGCTCAATAGGTTCTCAGTGACTATCTCAAAGAGTCTCTGTCTATTCACTGTAATTTTATTGCGGAAAAAGTGAGCGGGGCGATCGCTAAGTGCTAAATAATTCTTATTTTTGCGACATCAAATCAAGATATGAGCGACGCTATTAAACACGAGTGCGGAATCGCACTAATTCGCCTGTTAAAACCCTTATCTTATTATCAGGAAAAATATGGTACGCCATTTTATGGCATCAACAAATTGTACCTATTAATGGAAAAACAGCACAACCGTGGACAAGACGGGGCTGGAATTGCAACCATTAAATTTGATGTAAAACCTGGAAATCGTTACATTTCGCGTTACAGAGCTATGGGCTCAACTGCTGTGGCAGACATATTCGAATATGTACAGAAAAAATTTGCTTCTGTTCAGAAAGCATTTCCAGAGGAGTCAAAAGATACGCAATGGTTAAAAGATAACGTAAGTTTTACGGGGGAAGTACTTTTAGGACATTTGCGCTATGGAACGCATGGAAAGAACAGTATCGAAAGCTGTCACCCATTTTTGAGACAAAACAATTGGATGTCTCGTAATTTGGTGGTAGCGGGTAACTTCAACATGACCAATGTGGACGAATTGTTGCAACAGTTATACGAGTTGGGACAACATCCAAAAGAAAAAGCGGATACCGTAACCGTTTTGGAAAAAATTGGCCATTTCTTGGATGATGAGAACCAAGATCTGTTCGATCAATTCAAAAAAGAAGGTCATTCTAATATTGAGATCAGCTCGCTGATTGCTAAAAATATTGATGTTACCAAAATATTGAAGCGTTCGGCCAAAACGTGGGATGGCGGTTACACCATCGCAGGTATCTTTGGTCATGGTGATGCTTTTGTGATGCGCGACCCAGCGGGTATCCGTCCTGCGTTTTATTATCAGGATGAGGAGATCTTGGTGGTAGCATCGGAAAGACCGGTCATCCAAACTGCATTCAATATTCCTATTGGTGCTGTAAAGGAAATTAAACCAGGTCATGCCCTGATCGCTAAAAAAGATGGTACTGTATCCCAAGAGATGTTTAGACAACCCGTAGAACAACGTTCTTGCTCTTTCGAACGGATCTACTTCTCGCGTGGATCAGATGCTGATATCTATCAAGAACGTAAAGAATTAGGAAGATTACTGGTGCCTCAGGTATTGGAATCTGTCAAAAATAACATCAAAAATACCGTATTCTCGTTTATTCCAAATACAGCCGAAGTATCTTACTATGGCCTAATGGATGGTATCAATGCCTACGTTCGGGATTTTCAAAAAGAGACGCTATTAAATCGTTCAGAAAAGATTTCTGATGAGGAGTTAGATGAAATCTTGAGTATCAAACCTCGTTTTGAAAAACTCAACGTAAAGGATGCTAAACTGCGTACCTTCATTACACAAGATGCGGACCGTACCGATATGGTACAACATGTATACGATACGACTTACGGTATTGTAAAAGATCATGAAGATACCATCGTTGCCATTGACGATTCGATCGTTAGAGGAACAACGTTGAAACAAAGTATCTTGACGATCCTGGATCGTTTGAATCCGAAAAAAATTGTGATTGTTTCTTCTGCCCCGCAAATTCGTTACCCAGATTGTTACGGTATTGATATGTCACGTATGGGTGAGTTTGTCGCATTCGAAGCGGCAATTAATCTCCTCAAACAACGTGGTATGGCACATATTATTGATGAAGTTTATCAAAAATGTGTGTTGTCAATGACCCAAGATGTTCATGAGATCGAGAATTATGTTAAAGCGATCTACGCACCGTTTACGGATGAAGAGATCTCAGAAGAAATTGCTCGTATTGTAAGACCTCACCACCTAAAGGCAGAGCTTGAAGTAGTTTACCAAACATTGGATAATTTACACAAAGCTTGTCCGGACCATAAAGGTGATTGGTACTTCTCGGGTGATTATCCAACACCTGGTGGAAACAAGGTTGTTAACAAAGCGTATATGAACTGGATTGAAGGAAAGAATGTAAGAGCATATTTCAGCAGCTAAGTTCAAAATTATATTAAAGAGGGATGCATTTATGCGTCCCTTTTTTTTTATATATTCGTACCAATTAGTGTCAATATCCTAAATTAAAAAACCAATTAAAGCAAGGGAAATTGCTGTCCGTAAATAAACAGATCATGAAGCATATTTTTAAGAGTCTCTATTTTCAAGTCATCGTTGGGATACTTGTGGGGATCATCTGTGGTATCTATTACCCTGACTTCGCTGTCAAGCTAAAACCATTGGGAGACGCTTTTATTAAACTGATCAAGATGGTTATTGCGCCATTGATTTTTAGTTCCATTGTGATCGGTATAGCTGGAATGCAGGATACGAAAAAAGTGGGAAAAATCGGCTTGACTTCCATTATCTATTTCGAGATCATGACCACGATTGCCCTGATTATCGGTCTGGTCTTTGTTAATTGGATACAGCCGGGGACCGGGATGAACGCCGATCCAGCGAGCCTTGATGTATCTTCGATATCCCATTACATCTCAGAATCCAAGAAACCACATGGTTTTATGGATTTTATCATCGGGATCATTCCAGATAATGTGATTGCTGCGGTAGCTTCGGACAACATGTTGCAGGTACTCGTTTTTGCCGTACTATTTGGGATCGGTATGACAAAAATCGGGCAGAAAGCTTCCGAGCCGGTCCTCCATGTATTGCAATCTTTTCTGAAGGTGCTCTTCTCCATTATCAAAATGATCATGTACCTGGCGCCAATCGGTGCAATGGGAGCAATGGGTTTTACAATCGGTAAGTTTGGGATCCAGGCCTTATCCAAACTCGGTATGTTGATGTTGAGCTTCTACCTAACCTGTTTTATTTTCGTGGTCATCGTGATTGGAGCGGTATTGTATTTTTATCTCAAGGTGAATGTTTTTAAGTTTTTAAAATACATCAAGGAAGAAATTCTGATTGTATTGGGGACTTCCTCTTCAGAGTCCGCATTGCCTGGAATTATGCAGAAAATGGAAGATGCGGGTTGTGCCAAGCCTGTTGTGGGTTTAGTTATCCCCACGGGCTATTCTTTCAATCTGGATGGGACAAGTATCTATCTGACCATGGCAGCGGTTTTTATTTCGCAGGCCCTCAATATGCATCTCAGCCTGGAGCAGGAAATTACCTTATTGCTGGTGTTGTTATTGACCTCTAAAGGTGCTGCAGGTGTAACAGGAAGTGGTTTCGTTACCCTCGCTGCGACCTTGCCTGTTGTTGGCCATGTACCGGTGGAATCAGTCGCTTTGATCTTTGGTGTGGATCGTTTTATGAGTGAAGCAAGGGCGATAACCAATTTGATCGGAAATTCAGCCGCAACGCTGGTCATTTCAAAATATGAAAATAGTTTGGACGAGGATCTTTTGCATGAAAAGCTGGGATCTAAACGCGTATAATCGGTGAGCGGAATAGGTATAGATTGTATAACAAAGGTGCTATCCAAATTCTTTGGATAGCACCTTTAATTCAAAACCCTTCGGTATGTGTTAATTCTCTTTTTTGGTATTTTCTATATCTTGAGCCAGATCGATGGCACCCATTACTTTTTCTTCCAATAGCGCGAGCTTGATCACCTGCGACATTTCAGTCACATAGTGGAACTGCATATCTTTGATATAATCTTCCTTGATCTCCAGGATGTCTTTTTCATTGGATTTACAGAGAATAATATCTTTGATGTTCGCGCGTTTTGCAGCAAGAATTTTCTCCTTTATACCGCCAACAGGCAATACTTTTCCGCGTAACGTAATTTCACCTGTCATGGCTAGTTTTTCCTTCACTTTACGTTGGGTAAACAGCGATGTCAGTGCGGTGAGCATCGTTATACCAGCTGAAGGGCCATCTTTTGGAATAGCACCTGCTGGAACGTGAATATGGATATCCCAATGGTCGAAAACACGATAGTTAATGCCGAAATCCGAAGCGTGGGCTTTCAGGTAGGCTAGTGCAATCGACGCAGATTCTTTCATGACATCACCCAAATTACCGGTCAGGCTCAAACGTCCTTTTCCTGGGCTCAGTGAAGATTCTATAAATAAGATATCACCACCTACGGAAGTCCAGGCCAAGCCTGTTACGACACCGGCGACATTGTTATTTTCGTAGATGTCCTTATCAAATATTGGGGCACCTAGGATATCAAGTAGATCTTGTTCGTTTATACTTGGACTGTAATCCTTTTCCATGACAATACGTGTTGCAATACCACGTACGACAGAGCCGATCTTTTTTTCTAATCCGCGGACGCCAGATTCACGTGTGTAATCCTCAATAATCTGTTCGATGATCTTCGCTTTTAACGAGACATCTTTGGATGCCATTCCATGCATTTCGCGTTGTTTTGGCAAAAGGTGTTTTTTCGCGATTTCGATTTTTTCCTCGATGGTATAACCATTCACTTCGATAATTTCCATCCGATCCAATAGCGCAGGTTGAATAGAACTCAAAGAATTGGCTGTCGCGATAAACATCACTTTGGAAAGGTCAAACTCCATTTCCACATAATGGTCATAGAAATGTGTGTTTTGTTCTGGATCCAATACCTCCAATAAGGCCGACGAAGGATCTCCTTTGAAATCTGCGCTCATTTTATCGATTTCGTCCAGAATAAAAACCGGATTTGCTGCCCCTGCTTTTTTCAAGGACTGAATGATACGGCCCGGCATTGCGCCGATATAGGTTTTGCGGTGTCCTCTGATTTCTGCTTCATCGCGTACACCACCCAAAGCCATACGGGTATATTTGCGTCCTAAAGCTTTGGCAATGGATCTTCCCAAGGAGGTTTTACCCACTCCCGGAGGGCCTACCAAACAAAGAATAGGTGCTTTCATATCATTTTTTAATTTCAATACCGCAAGGTATTCAATGATACGTTTTTTTACTTTCTCGAGTCCGTAATGATCTTTGTCGAGCACTTTTTGTGCTTTGTTTAGATCAAAATTGTCTTTTGTTGTTTCATTCCAAGGTAGATCTAGCAAAAGCTCAAGGTAATTGAGCTGTACCGAATAATCTGCAGCAGCAGGATTGATCCGCGATAGCTTTTCGAGTTCCTTTGTGAAATGTTTTTCGACATCAACACTCCATTTCTTTTTCTTACCCCGTTTTTTAAGCTCTTCCAGCTCAAGATCGGGCGTATTGCCACCCAGCTCTTCCTGAATTGTTTTGAGCTGTTGGTTCAGGAAATAGTCACGTTGTTGTTTGTCAAGGTCGACACGTACTTTATTCTGAATCTGGTGCTTTAGTTCCAACATCTGGATTTCTGTCGTCAGCAGTTCCAATAAAAGTTTGGCACGGTTCTCCACTTTGGGTATCTGAAGCAGTTCCTGTTTTCTGATCATTTCGACATTGATATTCGACGAAATGAAGTTGATCAGAAACGAGGGACTTTCAATATTTTTGATGGCTATACCAGCTTCACTAGGTAAGTTTGGCGAAAGTTGGATGATCTGCAGCGCCATTTCTTTTAAAGTAGAAATTGTCGCTTTAAAGTGCTTGGTCATCTTCGGTTTCGCTTCGTTGAATTTCTCCACACGCGCCTTTAAATAAGGTTCGGTTTCGACAATTTCCAACAAGTTGAACCGTTGTTTTCCCTGGATAATGACGGTGGTATTACCATCAGGCATTTGGAGTACTTTAATGATATGAGCTACAGTGCCCACTTTATTTAGTTCTTCAAATCCTGGGTCCTCTACAGTCATATCCTTCTGAGAAACAACACCAATAGTTTTGCTGCCTTTATAAGCTTCTTTGACTAATTTGATGGATTTATCTCGACCTACGGTAATCGGAATGACAACACCGGGAAATAATACGGTATTACGTAAAGGCAAAATAGACAATGCTTCTGGAATTTCAGCATTCGCCATATTATCTTCATCCTCTTGTGTAAGTAAAGGGAAGAATTCGGTATCCTCTGCAACGATTGGAATTGCTTGACTGAAATCAAAAGTTTCGAATTTGCTCATAGTATTTATTTTGTGTATTTGGCAGTCGCTGACATGTTGACGGCTGACTTTCAAATTTTAAGCTTCTATTATTGTTTCCCCTATATTGCAAGGGAAGTGCCAATTGCTAAAAGTGAGCAAAATTACAAATCTATTTTCTAGAATAGGAAAAAAAGGCAGGTTAAATAAAATTTATCTGCCATTTGTTGGAGAAATAGGCATAATAATTGTAATATTGGAATGTGAAAGGGCACCGATGGCAGTTCTTGCGTTTAAAGAAATCAATCGGCGGTTTTTTCAAAAATGTAGAAACGATCACACGTGATCATTAAAGAGTGAATATAAACACGTAACTAGTTAGATATGAATTTAAAATCATTTAAATTGGGTTTGTTTACTGGGGTTTTTGCCTTAGTTGCTTTTAGCGCGAATGCACAACAACCAAAACAGGCTGAGCATAGCAACGCTAATGTGAGAATGGGGCAGAAAGCTCTTTTGGATGGTGATTTCAAGAATGCAGAGTCATACTTGACTAAAGCCCTCCCTCAGGAAGGGAAAGATCCGGACGTATTATATATGTTGGGATATTCTCAATTTCAAAATGGTGATTATAAAAAATCAGCGGAGACTTTTGGAAAAGTAGTTGCATTGAACGGTAAAAATGCAAATGCTTTATATTTCAAAGCGAAAGCAACAAACAACCTCGCTACTCAATCCACAAATAAGACATCTGTTGCCAACAAAGAGCAGTTGTTGAAAGTTGCTATTGAGGATTATTCAAAAGCAATTGCCATTACGCCTACTGATTCGAAATTCTATCAAAATAGAGCGATTGCGAATCGTGATTTAGGTATCTTGATCGGAACAGCGGGTACGCCGAATTACAATAAGGCAATGGCAACTGACGCTTATAACAATGCAATCAAGGATTATGAAAAAGTGTTGAGCTTTGATGCATCGAAAAAAGATATTCAAACAGAAATCAAAAAAGCGAAAGTATATAGAGATAACTTGAAATAGTATCGCTATAAAAGCATAGAAAAAGGGAATGCCAATGGTATTCCCTTTTTTTTGTGCTTATTAATTTTGTACCTATTGATTTTGTACCTATTGATTTTGTAACTATTGATTTGTGCCGGTTGAAATGTACTTATAGGAATGTAACGGTTGGTCACAAATGAGATCCAGTTTCATTTAGAGGGGTGAGTTTCGGCAGTTTTTCCTCGATAAATTTCAAACGAAATAAGCACTGAAACTGTTCTTTTCCTAAATCAAAATGAATATTATGGAAACGAATCGATTGTCAAAGGAAATGCAGGAAATTTTAATCAGTCAGATGACAAAAGAGGCTGAGGCTGCACAGATTTATTTGGCGTTGGGGGTATGGGCAGATGATCAGGGTTATGGCGGAATCGCCAATTTTCTGTATAGACATGCCCAGGAAGAGCGAAATCACATGACTAAAATTATGGGTTATATTCTGGAAAGAGGTGGACGCCCCAGAATACAGGCTATTGCAGCGCCCCCAGCTGACCCGCAATCGCTGACCGAATGCTTTAATCGCGTTTTTAAACATGAAGTAGATAATACCGAAGCGATCTATAACATTGTCAATTTAGCGTTGGCGGAGAAGGACTGGGCAACATGGAACTTTGCACAGTGGTTTGTTAAGGAACAGATCGAGGAAGAGAAGTTAGCATTGGAATTGATTGATAAGTTGAAAATCGCTGGTGGTGACCGAGCTTCAGATGAATCCTTGTTTGCGTTGGATTCCTCCCTTGAAGCCATGCCCGACGAAGTAGCCTTGGCAAGGGAAGCGACAGCAGATGACCCCAAATAATTATAAAATAAAAAAGCGGGATCTTCAAGATCCCGCTTTTTTATTTTGCCGTGTACTAATCTTAATTGATCTCACGATCATTTATTACCAGGCTTAATTTACTTTATGCTCAATGGCAGATATACACCGAAGGTGATGTTTCTACCCATATTGTAGACACCAAAGCTCGTGTCTTCCTGTGAAAGACGTCCTGGGCGCAATCGGCTCAGTGCATCGTAATAACGTTTGTTGGTCAAGTTTGAAGCTGCTGCAAATACTTTGAGCTGTTGCGAACCGAGATGTAATGTTGTACCGATCCCTGCGTTCAATAAGGAATACGAGTTTGCTGGGGTTTCGAAGGTTTCATCAATGCGGTTCTGTTTGAAATAATTGTCCAGACCCACAGAAACGTAGAAAGCATTCAAACCGTTAATCTTAGGCTCAAGCCGCAAGGTATTGTGTACAACACCAGCTGGAATCAATGCAAGCGGTCTGTTAAATGTATTGTTCTGTGCATGGGTATAGCTAAATGTATTATCCAGGTGTATCCAGTTCAACAAATGAAAATTTAGACTTCCTTCGACACCGTAAAGATTGGCGTTGACCTGGCCATAGCGGTATACGTCGTAGGTATGCGAATCACCATCTTCACCCACCACAGTTTTGGTATCGCCTTTTGTTGTTGAGGCATAGATAAAGTTGTGGATATAATTTTCATAGATTCCGATACTTCCTGTGACGATGCTATGTCCAAACTCCAGCGTTGCATCCGCTTGGTAACTTCGTTCAGGTTTCAGGGTTTCATTACCAACTTCATAGCGGTACGTTCCTTCGTGTACCCCGTTGGAACCTAATTCTGCCGGATTAGGCGCTCTAAAAGCCGAACCGGCATTTGCTTTGAAATTGAGGTCTTCGCTGAAAATATGGGTATATCCAAGTGCTCCGCTCACATTGCTGAAACTATTTTTAAAACCGGCGAACTGCTCTTCGTCTTCAATAAAGAGCTGTTTGCCTTTGTTGTTGACGTAGTCATAGCGTAATCCGACGTTAAAGGTATTTTCGCCCCAGGTTTTCTTTGCATATCCAAAGGCGCCCAATTCCAACTGATCATAGGCCGGAATTAAGAATTCAACACCTTTATTTAGACTATGCTCCTGGCTTGCACTAATGCCAAATACATGTTGCCAGCCATTTTTTTCACTCAACGAATATTTTGCGTCAAGTGAATATGTATTCAGATCAAAGAATAAGGAAGGCGTTGCTTCTTCAAGTTCCCGACGTTGATTTTTTTGATAGCCCAGATCAAGTTTTAAACTACCGGAACCGATGACAAAGTTATTGTTGAGAGCCAGTTTGTAATGACGGATGTCCTGCTTGGGGAAGTCCAAGGTACGGCTTTTTGAGTTGATGTAAAGCGGGTCACCAGGTTCGGCATCGTAAAAGCCGATATTATTTTTCAGGTACGAAAAATTCAGATGAGAGTAGCCCCATTGCTTGTTCAGCCCGAGCATACCACTAAAATTACTGGTATTAAAACCACTATTGCCATATCGGCCTGCTGGCGTATTGTACGAATAGGCATTTTGATAAGAACCACGACCACGCCATACAAAGCCATTTTCATTGCCGGTAAGCATAACCGAACTATTGGTTAATCCGTTGTTGGTGGAGTAGCTGCTCAGTACTTCACCTTTAATTTGCCCTGCTGTAGGAACATTTGGTTCAAGCACATTGATTACACCGCCGATAGCATCAGATCCGTACATCAAAGAGGCTGCACCACGTAGGACCTCCACACGATCCGGTTGATTTTGGTCGATCTCGATACCATGTTCGTCACCCCATTGCTGTCCCATCTGTTTAACACCATCACTCACGGTGACGACTCGATTATAACCGAGTCCCCGTATAACAGGTTTTGAAATACCTTGTCCTGTTGTGATCTGGCTTAGCCCGGGAACTTGTCGTGCTAGTGCATCAATCAGATTCGTTGCATTTCCCTGCAGTTCATCTTTGGAAATGACAGCTACTGAGGTACTGTTGCGACGGCTCTGTGAGGTGACCAATGTACCCGTAACGACGACTTCATTGGTTTCAATAATACTTTCTGTTAGGGCGAAATCAAGGGAAAGATTTTCCGAAGTGAGATCGACGGTCTTAACAACGGACTGATAGCCCAAGAAACGGACTTCAACCAAATAGCGTCCACTTGAAGGAAGTGATTTGAAGCTGTAGTGACCTTGCTGGTCTGATGCGGTGCTCGAACGAAGCTGTTGCAGCGCTATTGTAGCGCCAGCAATGGGAAGATTCGTTTTCGCATCCGTTATTTTACCGCTGATTGTTGCGGCGAGAGCTGGAAATATGGAGAAATAAGTGGCAAGCATAAAAATGCAGCCTATAATTTTAAGTTTCATCTGTACGAATAATTTTTACGTATATAACATCAAGCAAAACAGCAGCTCAATAACTCATCGTATGAATTCTTGAGACTGTCGAGTTCTAAAAACTTGTATGAAGTCGTTTGTCGCAATAATGAGAAGGGTATATGAATGACATTATCGGACTTATGTAAAAACTAAGCGATGGGGGGACCACGATTGCCAGAAAGCAGTGATCGAATAATTTGATCTCCGGTGATAAACAGTCCAAATTCAACCTGCTGTGTCGGAAGTATTAATTCGTGCAGCGTAAAATGGAAAAGAATTTGTGGGTGTGAGTTTTGATCACAAATGGAGCACTTGGGATGATCCGTGTGGTGTTTTTTTGCAGGACTGTCTACGATACTGAGTGTAGTTTGCGTATGCGCATGGGTATACACAATGAACTGACCAATTAAGAAGGTCAATAAGAGCATTAATGCTGCGAATTTGTTCAATGAGATACCTTTCACGCTAAAACCACTACGTTTAAACCCACGTTTTCTCTTGAGTTATTTTGTTAATCAGATCAAAGGTAAGGAAAATATAATACAAAGCAATTGTGTTGCATTTATTATTTTGAACCGATTATCGAAAAGATGTGATAGGGGATACCCGTCGGAACAAAAAAAAAAGTGTCTATCCAAAGATTAGATAGACACTTTGCATATGATCGATAAGGTTGTTTATTTTTTGGAAGGAATAAACTTGCCTTCAATTTCATATTGATTGGCATCCAAGCCTTGGACATCTTGAAATTTGACAATGCGATAAAGCGAGTCCGTATAATAGTCTAATTTTTCTTGACTATCGTATAAGGTATTTGTTATCTTTTTATCGATATGGATGTGTTTTACCTTTTCGTTGTTATCAAATTCGATGCGTAACTTTTGTATTTGTAGTTCTTTCTTTTTAGCTGTAAATTCTGTTACACAGTCTACAGCTTTAACTTCATACAGTGATGGATCGAAGTTTTTGCTGATGTCGGCAGCTTGAAAGGCGGAAAGTTCATTTTTCCAGTTGCTAATTTTCAGTTCCTTTTGTTCTTTTTCTCCATCTTTGTTGACAGATTTTAGAACCGAGGGGTTGAGTTGCTGCAGGCGATTGACCTCGGCAGTAAAGAATGAATCAACAGAAAATATGTCTGAAGATTTTTGAGGACCTTTTGTCGCGGATGGAGACCCACAGCTCCAAAAAAGCAGCGCACTGCCCATAACAAGGGAAAGTGCTCTGCCACTATTTATAAGTAAATTATTATTCTGATACCAATACATTTCCTGTCATTTCAACGGGGATATTGACGCCTAAAAGCTGTAAGACGGTTGGGGCAATATCACCTAATTTACCATCTGCTATTTTCTTATACTGATCGTCAATCAAGATACATGGAACCAAATTGGTTGTATGTGCCGTATTTGGCGATCCATCTTCATTGACCATAAACTCGGAGTTACCGTGGTCGGCCAAAATAATAAAGGAGTAACCATTTTTAAGGCCTGTCTCAACAACCGTTTTTGTACATTGATCAACAGTTTCCACTGCTTTTATAACAGCCTCAAAAACACCCGTGTGACCTACCATGTCAGGATTCGCAAAATTCAGGCAGATAAAATCAGGTTGAAGTGTTTCCATATCGTTGACGATAGCTTCAGTAATTCCTTGAGCAGACATCTCCGGTTGAAGATCGTAGGTCGCTACTTTTGGAGATGGAACCAACAGGCGGTTTTCACCTTCAAATTGCTGTTCACGACCTCCTGAAAAGAAAAATGTCACGTGCGGATATTTCTCTGTTTCGGCGATGCGCGTTTGCGTTTTATGATTTGCTTCCAACACTTCACCCAGGGTATTGGTCAAGTTATCTTTTTGGAAGACCACCCTGACATTTTGGAATGTTTCATCGTAAGATGTCATAGTCACATAATATAGATCCAAGGGTTGTAGATCATATTCTGGAAAAGCCTTTTGTGTTAAAGCGATGGTAATCTCGCGGCCACGATCTGTTCTGAAGTTATAACAGAAGACCACATCACCTTCTTGGATTGTTGCTACCGGAGTACCGTTGGCGTCAACCAATGCGATTGGTTTCACAAACTCATCGGTTACACCTTCGTCGTATGATTTTTGAATCGATGCAACAAGGTCATTGGATTTTTCACCTTCCGCTTTTACTAAAAGATCGTATGCTAATTTCACACGTTCCCATCTGTTGTCGCGGTCCATGGCATAATATCGGCCTATTGCAGAGGCAAAAGTGCCCGTTGTCGTTTTTAAATAGTCTTGTAGATCCCTGACATAGCCAATACCAGAGTTTGGATCTGTATCACGGCCATCTAAAAATGCATGTACAAATACCTGGTCACTTGTCAAGCCAGCATGTTTTGCAGCATCACATAAGCCTTTTAAGTGCTTTGTATGTGCGTGTACACCACCATCGGAAAGTAATCCGATTAAATGTACCTTTTTGTTATTTTCCAATGCATATTTAAATGCGTCTTGAATAATAGGATCCGTATTGAATACGCCATCGTTGACAGCTTTGTGAATACGACCCAATTCTTGATAGACGATTCTTCCGGCGCCAAGATTCATGTGACCAACCTCCGAGTTACCCATCTGTCCTGCAGGCAGTCCAACAGCTTCACCAGAAGCCTCTAAGCTCGAGTTTGGATAAGCTTCTAATAAATGATCTAAAAATGGGGTGTTTGCAGCTTCAACTGCATTTGATTTATCATGTTTTCCATATCCTAGTCCATCTAGGATCATGAGTGCAACTTTTTTCTTATTCATCGTATAACAAAGATAATCTTAATTTTAGAATCTATCAACGCATCTTAAAAAGTTCCCTTGTTAATCCGTAATAATTTTATAGGTTTGTGGCATAGGATATGTTCGGTTAAAAAACGGAGCTACCTAATGATTGATATGGATGATAGAAGCTGTTCTATAATATGTTGAGCTATATGAAATTTTTAAGCTATTGCGCATTTATACTTATTACTAGTCTTTTTGTACATACTGCGGCCTTCGGGCATTATTTAAGAGAAGTAAATCCAGTGGTAAAGGTAGCTTTGTCAGGTGATGATGATTCTTTAGAAAGTATTTCAGAGGAACTGAAATCGTATTTGAAAGAAGGTAATGCAAAAAATATGGCCAAGTATTTCGGCTCAAACTTAACCTTATCTATTTTGGGGGAGAATGGCGTCTACACAAAGTATCAGTCAGAAATCATGTTGGCGGCATTTTTTAATCAGCATAAACCCAAGACTGTTAAATTGACGCAAGCCAGCAATGCGAACAATGGCTATCAATATTTTACATTTACATTAGCTACAGAACAAACAAACTATCGTGTCTTTATTAAGATCGGCGTAGGAAATAATAACCATTCGATTGAAGAGCTAAGAATCGACAAAAATTAAAGCTAGCGATGCTTTTTTTATAAATCTATTTTTCGATTAAAAAATTATTCCACATCTTAGCCCAATAAATAGTATTATGGAGAAGGAAATCAAGGACTTTTTGGCCCATTTTGTAAAACAGGCTGTCGCGGAGGATTTGGGCGATGGAGATCATACCTCACTTTCTACGATTGAAACTGGGGCACAAGGGGAAGCCAAATTGATTGTTAAGGATAATGGTATTTTGGCCGGAGTTGAAGTGGCGCAGGCGATTATTGCCTATATTGACGATACGTTGACCTGCGAGGTGTTTATCCACGATGGAAGTCAGGTTAAAGTAGGTGATATTGCTTTTTATGTGAGGGGAAATATCCAAAGTATTTTGCTGGCAGAGCGTTTGGTGCTGAATGTCATGCAGCGTATGAGTGGCATTGCGACAACTACCCGAAAATACGTAGACCTTCTCAAAGGTACAGGTACGAAAGTTTTGGATACCCGGAAAACCACACCCTTATTGCGTGTATTGGAGAAAGAAGCCGTTCGTATAGGAGGTGGGACCAATCATCGTTTTGGTCTTTTTGATATGATTTTAATTAAGGACAATCATGTGGACTATAGTGGCGGTATTGTACCGGCTCTAAAGCGCGCAAATGATTACAGAAAGAACCTAAATAAACCAATAGAAATAGAAATTGAAGTCCGAAATTTTGCGGAGCTTGATGAAGTTCTTAACTTTGGCGAAGTGGACCGAATCATGTTAGATAATTTTTCGCCGCAGGATGTAGCCAAAGCTGTTCAGCTAATTGACCATCGATTCAAGACAGAGGCCTCTGGGGGAATAACTTTCGACACGATCCGATCGTATGCGGAGGCTGGGGTAGATTATATTTCAGTAGGCGCTATAACACATAGTGTAAAGAGCTTGGATCTTAGTCTGAAAGCCAAATTAATATAAGAACTGATTTAATTAATGATATCGATTTATTTAGTAACTGCAGTATTACTAGCTTATTTGTTTGGTTCCATACCTACAGCAGTTTGGTTGGGACAGGCATTTTATGGGGTAGATGTTCGTGAGTATGGTAGCGGTAATGCTGGGGCGACTAACACCTTTCGCGTATTGGGCCCTAAAGCGGGATCGATCGTGATGTTTGTAGATATATTTAAAGGCTGGACAGCAACAAACCTGGCTTATTTAATAGAACTGGGGCAAAATACCAGCGATGTCCAATTTGTCAACTTTCAGTTGGCACTTGGCGTTATTGCGGTATTAGGACATTTGTTTCCTGTATTTGCAGGGTTTAGAGGTGGAAAAGGGGTGGCAACCCTGTGTGGTATGATCCTCGCTATACATACACCTGCCGCTTTGGTCTGTGTTTCAGTGTTTATCATCATCCTGCTGACAACTCATTATGTTTCGCTCGGTTCCATTTCTGCAGGTTTTGCATTTCCTTTTAGTTTGGCCTTTATTTTTAAAACAACGATACCTTCTGTGCTGCTTTACGGAATAGCCATCTGTATTCTGTTGTTAATTACCCACCAAAAGAATATAGAGCGTTTGTTAAAGGGGCATGAATCCAAGATTTACCTCTTTAAGAAAAAGCCGAAGGAAAAAGAATAGGCACAATAATTGCATTCGCTACGATGGATTAATAAATTATTGTAAAATATCCATGTTGGATGCGCTGAAAAGCGATTATCTTTCGCTTCGAAACTCCATATGGCCCTTGAAATAAAATTTAAACTATGAACGGAATGTTTAAGTATTCAGCTATGGTATTAGCATGTGTAACACTGGCATCGGGGTTGTCGGGTTGTGCAACTTCTGCTGTTACCGGGAAAAAATATTTGAAATTGGTCAGTGCTGATCAAGTGAACCAACAAGCTGCATTGGCTTATAAAGATTTTTTATCGAAAAATAGCGCGAAAGTAGTAACCGGAACTGCAGATGCGGCGATGGTAAAACGTGTTGGTAACAAGCTTGCAACGGCGGTAAATCAGTATTTGCAGAGTACAGGTCGCGCAAATCAATTTAACTTCAATTGGGAGTTTAATCTGGTGAAGAGTGATGACGTGAATGCATGGTGTATGCCTGGGGGTAAAGTTGCGGTATATACCGGAATATTACCAGTAACACGTACAGAAGCGGGATTGGCAACAGTAATGGGACACGAGATAGCACACGCTATTGAAGAACACTCTGTGGCTCAGGCTTCGAATCAGATCGCTTTACAGCTGGGTGGACAAATTTTAGGTTCAGCTGCAGGCGTATCTGGAAACAGTACGCTTGGTGTTTTTAACAATCTTTATGGATTAGGAGGCAACTTGGCGCAACTGAAATTTTCGAGAAGCGACGAATCGGATGCGGATGCAGCGGGTTTGATTATTATGGCTTTGGCGGGTTACAATCCCAATGAAGCTGTAGATTTCTGGAAGCGTATGGCATCGGGTAGTCAAAAAGGGCAGCCTGAGTTTTTGAGTACCCACCCGAGTGATGAGCGACGGATTGCGGATATTCAGAAATTGATTCCAAACGCAATGAAATATTATAAAAAATAAACGATTGATAGGATACGAAAAGAGGAATTTGCGTGAGCAGATCCCTCTTTTTTTTGCATTATATTTTGATCAAGTTACACCCCGGCTAGCGCATCGCTAACGCCGAGCACTACACCGATAACCAATCCCATAAAATTAAAGGCTATGGTAATGATGACCATGATGCCAATAAATTTGTAATGTTTTTTTAACGCATCCAAGCAGAGCTCCAGCTGAATGGTGTCGCGGTTTTCAATAGCTTTTTTCGCTTTGGATCCGAAATTATAAAGGAAATAAATTGGAAGGCAGAAAAAAGCAAGAAATAAAAGATAAAGTACACCGAATGTGGATAAGGCCCCTGCTGTGACATATTCGTCGGCCCCGAGTGATAATGCACTGGCTCCGAAGATTAGGCTGACCATGGTTATGGCAGAAATGCCGATGAAAATAAAACAGACAATGGCCAAAAAATTGGCCCATTTGGCCGCTGAAGCCAAGAAGGAGAGTCCTGCCGGAGACAATTTAATGTCTGCAGGTTCTTGAAAAGAAGAATTTTGAATACCGTCTTCCATGAAGCATAAATCATTAGGTGTGCGAATTTCTGAAAAGTTCTTGGCTTTTGAAACATTTTTTATATAAACCATCAGGCCTATAGAATCGTTTAGATTTTTTTGGTCAGAATAAGTTACAGTGGCTCAAATTCGACAAGAAACTGAGTTGTTTAATAAAAGTCTCGATTGACAGGAAATTAGTTAAAAATTTTCAAAAAGTTAAATTCCGATTGGAAGAATGTTGTTACAAAAAAAAAATCCAGAATTGATGTGGAAAACTATTTTTGATCCGATAATTAGAATGTAAATGCTGGTTTAAAACATCTTACAACGTTTTTTGTCGTGATAAATTATAGGTTGATGTCTGATTTTTGGTGTGGATTTCATGAAATGGGTGTGGTTTAGTGTGTTAAGTTTATATTAAGTCCTTTGTAATTTGAAATCTCTTAGTAATTTTGCTTAACATTTTTTAACAAATCACATTATATGAAAAGATCTTTACTCTTTTTCGCTCTTGTTATGGCTAGTTATGGTGCTGTACAAGCTCAGGTTACGACAAGTAGCGTTACAGGTATTGTAAAAGAGTCAAACGGACAGTTCACATCGGGAGCAACAATTAAAGCTACGCATGTCCCATCAGGAACAGTTTATTCAAGCTCGGCTAATGCTGCAGGCAGGTTTAACCTTGCCAATATGCGTGTTGGTGGACCTTACAGAATTGAAGTAACCTATGTAGGACAACAACCTATCGTGTATGAAGATGTTTATTTGCAATTAGGTGAACCATTCGTAGTAAATCCTGTTTTCGGCGATTCAGCGACTAATCTTGAAGAAGTAGTTGTTACAAGAGCTGGAGTTTTAAAAGGAGAGCGAAATGGAGCATCTACCATTGTTGGGCGTCGTCAGATCGAAAATTTGCCTACAATTACTAGAAGTGTAAATGATTTAACCCGTTTAACTCCCCAATCTAACGGTACTGCTATTGGTGGGGGAAATTACCGTGCCAATAATTTCACTGTTGACGGAGCGAATTTCAATAACCAATTTGGTATTGGCCAAAATATTCCAGCAAATGGATCTCCAATTTCTATTGACGCGATAGAGCAGATCTCAGTGAATGTAACTCCTTTTGATGTTCGCCAATCAGGTTTTACAGGAGCGTCTATTAATGCTGTAACACGTTCTGGTCGTAACGATTTCTTTGGCTCAGCTTTTTATAGTGGTCGTTCTGATAAACAACAAGGAACTCGTGTAAATGATGTGGTGTTTACACCTAATGATCTAAGTGTAAAACAGTATGGTGTAAGTTTAGGTGGTCCAATTATTAAAAACAAGTTATTCTTCTTTGTGAATGTTGAACAATTGAAGCAAACTGAACCAGGGCCGACCAAAGTTGCTTCTGTAAAAGAATCTGACTATGGAACTACAAGTTATTTTGCAAGACCTACAGTTGCTTTTATGGATGAAGTGAGCAATTATTTGAAAAATACTTACGGTTATGATCCTGGTGCTTACCAAGGATATTCTTCGAAAAGTAATAATGATAAGATTTTTGCTCGTATCGACTGGAACATTGCTGATAATCACAAAATCAATTTTAGATACAACCAAGTTAAAGGGAAATCTCCTTCTAATTTGAGTTCTTCATTTAGTGGTTCTAATATTGATACAAAAGTGTATCCAATGAGTAGAACTGGAAATAATGCTTTAAGTTTTCAAAACTCGAATTATTTTCAAGAAACAAACTTATATTCCGCGACAGCCGAATATAATGGAAAGATTGGTAATTTGAATCATTCTGCCCGTCTATCTTATGTAAATCAAGATGAGCCGCGAAGTGTCTCTGGAGATATATTTCCTTTAGTTGACATACGTGATGGTATTGCTGGTACAGGTGGTAACGTACTTACCTCTTTTGGAACAGATCCGTTTACGTACGGAAACCTTCGCTCGGTCAAAACTTGGACTGCAAATTATGACGCTAACTATACCTTGAACGATCATTATTTTACTGGAGGTCTTCAGTTTGAGACATCTCGGACAGTAAATGGGTTTCAACGTTTCGGAGCAGGGTATTATATGTATAATTCTTGGCAAGACTTTATTGGGGGTAAACCTGCTGTAAATTATGCGTTGACTTATCCATTAACTGCAGATGGTTCGCAAGCTATGCCAAGCTTCAAGTTTAACCAGTGGTCACTTTATCTACAAGATCAGTTTACAGTAAATGAAAAACTGAAATTAACGGGGGGAGTGCGTTTAGAACTTCCAACGTATCCAGATGTTTCAGAAATGAAAACTCACCCACTGTTGCAGAGCTTAGAATTTGCTAACGGACTTCATCTAAATACAGGTGCGATGCCTAAAACAAGAGTAATGGTATCTCCGCGTTTTGGATTTAATTATGATGTTAATGGTGATCGTTCATTTATTGTTCGTGGAGGTACAGGAGTATTTACTGGTCGAATTCCTTTTGTTTGGATCGTTGCTCAATCAGGAGATTCCGGTATGCTTCAATATACAAAGACTTATGCTGCAGGTGATGCTAATATGCCTGTATTTAGCCCAGATATTAAAGCGAATTACCCAGCTAAACCTGATGCTGCTGGTACTTCATTGCCTGGTAACATGTCAGCGATGGATGTTAACCTTAAATTTCCTTCAACCTGGAAATCAAGTGTCGCAGTTGATTACAAACTACCTTGGGGAATGGTCGGTACAGTAGAAGCTATCTATAATAAAGATATCAATGCTGTAGTTGCAAAAAATGTAAACTTGGTTGATCCGACGGCAATGAATATCGCTGGATATGGAGATACTAGATTTATTTTCCCGAATGCAAACGCAGATAAATACCTATATACAATTGACTCAAAAGGACAACCTGTTAAAGGATCTTCAGGACAGTTTATTCCAACGTACATGACCAATGCGAAAGGTGGACATTATTATTCGGTAACTGCTCAATTGCAAAAAGGCTTCGATAAAGGATTTTCCGGAATGGTTGCATACACTTATAGTGGAGCTAAAAATTACGGTGATGGAGCTGGAGATCAAATTCAAAACCTATGGTCTATTCCTCTTCAAGCAAACGGTAACTCCAATAATCCCGAACTGGGATATACTACCAATATTGTTCCTCATCGTTTAATGGGATCTGTGACTTACACCAACAATTGGATTGGTAAATTGAACACTTCGATGACATTATTCTATAGTGGAAGCTCAATGGGTAGATTCTCTTACTATTATGGTTCTGATTTTAATCGTGATGGTCAAAATAATGACTTAATCTACATCCCGAAAGATGCTTCAGAATTGAAATTTATTGATATAGCGGCTGGTAACAGTAACTATGGTAAGAAAGCATACACTGCGCAGGAGCAATCCGACATATTTTGGAGCTTAGTGGATGGCGATAAGTACCTTAGCGAGCACAAAGGAAAGTATGTTGAACGTAATGGCGCTGTTGCACCATGGAGACACCAGTTTGACTTCCATTTGTCACAAGAAGTATTTAGAGGAATCGGTGGCGGAAATAATTCATTAGAATTCTTCTGGGATGTGATGAATATTGGTAACCTATTTAATTCTTCTTGGGGTACTTATAAAATTAATAACAATATTTTATTGACTCCAAAAAATATTGATAAAGTAGCAGCAAATGGCACTACAGTTCCAACATTTAACTTGGGCTATGCAAATGGCGATGTAATAAAAGAGTTGAATCGACCGAACGAATCGATCTCTTCAACTTATTATATGCAGTTTGGTGTTAAATTTAAATTTAACTAGGAATAATATATAGTAAATTAATCTACGACACCCCAAAAGCTTGATGATAGCTTTTGGGGTGTTTTTTTTCGATTGCAAAAAGTGCTCGAATTAGGGGGGTATTGCAAATTAAAACTTAAACAAATATTATCAGTCCATTAGAACTAAAAAATTCTTCAATGTTTAGAAATTGCTCATACTATAATTTACAACGGAGGTTTTGATTTATATTATCAAGAGCAACTTTAACAAAGTTTTGTTTTGTCGCAAATAAAGTTCTTTTACGATCACTCTAATTTTCGATCTTTCCGATTATTTGATCAAATGTGTTACCGAATTACTCACATTTACATTGATATATATTTATGGATTATAATATGAAATAAAACAAAAAAACCGCAAATCCATAGAATTTGCGGGTTTCTGATAACACTTAGTGTTAGTGTTGTCGGGGTGGCAGGATTTTCCACCACTCCCCTAAATCGTTGATTATATTATTGTTAGCAAGTAACCTATCAAGAGAGGTAACCGAATAGGTCTCCTTTAATATGTCCTACTTTGTAGGCTTTTGAGTTCTCTTGATAGAACCTTTTCCAATCAGTCAATGTACTTTGTTATCATGAAGATACAAAACTTCCCCGATAATAACAATCCTTTTTTCATGGAATTTAGTCAACAAACCAATTCCGTAAACAGCCAAAGCGAGAACAGCACAGGACAAGAGCGGTGGGGTTTCGCAAGCCACTAATGAGCGAGGGGAAAACGACTTGGCTTCATTCTGGCTTTATCATGGCGTTATTCACCGAATAAATAAAAATATAAGCTCCATCACATCTCGTTTTCAAGCTTTTTAATCATATCAACCTGAAAGGGCTTTCTCCCTTTTTGACTTGTTCGAAATTAATTAACTCTAACAAATACCCACTAAATCCAGCTTTTTTTAAAATTAATGCAATTAATAAAAAGTGTAAACTGTAAACTATATAATGTAGCATTTTATCATCTCCATCAACACTCTCCAATGGTACACGACCATGTAAAAAGTCATTTCTCTTACTAATAGCATCCTTATCAGCTTCAGTAAGCTGAATACCAATCACTTCAAACATTTTTATAAAGCCATCGGAATTAGTCGTCTGATTTAGATTATTTATTTTACTAATAACTGCCTGTCTATTATTAAACGCATTTTCAGAGTATTCATCTATAATGGTTTTGAAACGCTCCCTTATCTCTTTTGAAACACCTTTATCTTTTATCGGATTAATTTTGTTTGAATTCTCGGATAGTATTACATCCTTAAACGTTTCCAGCCCAACGCAATAAGTTGACGCTTTAATTTCAAGAGGAAGTTCAAAACTATTAACAATCATGGATATTACCCTTAAAATCCTTATGTCATCTAACGATTGTTCAACCAGTTTTGCAAATATTTCCCCATTTAAATACCGTTCTTTTTTTTCCAACGAGGGGTAGAAACTAAGAAGATCTCTGGGCATAAGTAGAGACGGGAAACCATTAACATCAGTTTTAAGTTTTTTAAATGAATGCAATACAGGGCTTTCGAACTCTGCATTTTCGCTACGGAAAATAAGTCTTTTTTCCCTCACCTTAACACCACTCAACAATTGATAGTTTAATGAGATAGCCTCAACAATCTTCTCAAACTTTTCATAATAGCATTTATCAAAAGTATCGAAAATCAAAAAATTGTCATCATTAATCTTTGACAAATAAATATGCAACCGAACACCTTTTACAAGGATTTTCAATAATCCTCCAGCATACCTAACAGATTCCGTTTCAAACGGAGATGTGATAAAGTATGAAATCAAATTAGCTTCCAAAGTACTTGGAAAGCCGAAAATACATTGAAAGAAATATTTCGCCTCATTATCAAAAGCAAGAGGCTTAAGTTCAGAAATAGTTCCACTATATGCATACTCTTCGGAATGGTTCATTTTAAACGTTTTCATCCCTCTTTCGATTAGATACCCTGTATTATCCCCAAAAATTGAAAATCGTTCACAAAACCCATAGCAAACTCTCTGATAAATATATGGCTCATTCTTTAAGTTCCGATTTAAGTCTTTCGCTCCAAGACGAAATTCAGACTTATTAAATGTCAGAGTACAGTCAATGCCATTAATAGTTTCAAAATCAGATTCAATTTTATAATCTGTTTCCAAACCTAATCTTCGTACACATTCTTCTGTAGGTCGAATAGAAATTTTCTCAAAAGATAGCTTATCACTCATTTAGAATACTATTTATAATCCAAAAGAACCAATTATGAGCCAATCATGAGCCAATTGAGCCAATTATGAGCCAATTATTTCGTAATAACTTCCTGCTCCTTTTCCAGTATTTCTAAAAATACCATATTCAACCAACTCTGATAAATCACGGGTTGCGGTTGGTTTGGCAACTAAATTTATCTCTTGATACTCTTTATTCGTAATTTTCCCTCTCTCTTTTACATATTCAACTGCTTTTAACTGCCGTTCATTTAGACCAAGCTTAACCAATTGTTCGGTAGTCATGCTATTTTTGAAAAGTGTTACCAACAAACCACCGTCCCGTTCAATAATTTCGGGTTCGGGAAGTCCGGCTTGTTTACAAGCTTCTATGATTTTTATTGTACCACGTCCCCAAGCATCTATCAAACCGCCTTTAAAGCAAACATCAGCAATAAGGACGTTGCGTGGTTGTGATGAATGTGGTCGTTTTAATGACTCAATAGTTAAAGGACTTTGTAAACCGCCCTCGTTCCAAAAAGTAATTTTATCATCGTAAACTCTAATTTGCGTATGTGCACCCATATAATTGCGATGCACCAAAGCGTTTAAAATAGCCTCACGCATTGCTTCACGTGGATATTCGGGCGTTTCAATTCGGTGCATTCCCTCAAACGTAATGTTCTTGACAATGAATTTATGATTGATTTGGTTCAAAACAGTTTGATACAAATTGATGATGTTATTTTCTTCGCTCTCTTGAAATACCAAATCCAATTCATCTCTAAAACGACCAATCCTAACATTAATGCTTGGATAAAATTTACCTGGGTCTTTGCCAAAAAGAACTAATGCGGCACGCTTTAGTTGCCCGCTTTCGGTTAAGCGTAGCTTGTCAAAAAGTTGTTGGGTGCTTAATCCGTCCACTTCGGGCAAGCGTCCTTTTTCTTTTGCCATTACCAAAAACTTAGCAACTGCCGTTTCATCAATATCATAAAAAGTTGCTCGTGGTTCAATCACATCATCCCACGTCTTGCCCGACTTCTTCAACAAAAACTCGTTGAGTGATGCGCCTGTCAATTCCTGCTTGGTGCTTCCACTACGATAGTAATATCTACCACGCAATGAAATAGGTACGGAATAAGGGTGGGTAACGATTTCAATAAAATATTCCCCTGCTTCCTCGTGCAAATTTACCTCAACGGTTATCCCCATTGCATTACGAATCTTATTGGGAATATCGTCCATTAGCTTTTTATACTCTTCTAAGCCAACAATATCTCCATTATCATCTTTTCCAATATAAATCACCCCACCTTGTGCATTTGCAAAACCACAAACCCACTTAAGATATTCTTCGTGCCAATTCTGTTTATATTCTATGTTCTGCTGTTCGGGCATACTGAGCGCTTTTTTATAATTATCCCAAAAATAACCATAATTCTCTATTTGGTGTGAACATCCTACGAAATATGGCTTGTTGGCTTAGTATATTGCCAATACACGAACAACAAAAGGAAATACCTGTTACTTTTAGCGATTTTGTATTTTTTGTATCTCGAAATATAAAGCCACTAAAGAAAGAATTATAAATATTATAGTGGCTACAGTTTTTGCATTCCTATAATCTCTTTCATTCCAAGTGCCATTATTCATACTTTCAATCTTCAATCTTTGCGCTTCTTCATCTCTTCTTCTATTAGAATAAGGATTTCTTGACGAAAATGAAGTTCGGGGTCTATATGGCTTAATTGGGCTTCCGTACTGATCTAATAGCACAATTTTTTGAGATTTTATTTGGGTACTTAAAGGAGTATAATTTATTTTAGAAAAAAATAAATCATCATAAAATTGATCTGATAGCTTGGAATCAGCGATTGAATTTAAATTAACAGCCAAATTGTCTCTAATAGTTTGAAAATATACTTTTTTATTCCTCTGGAATTTTAATAATTCATTGGTCTGCTTTATAGATTGTCTAATGAATTCTCTTTTCTTTTTTACCTCTAATAACAATTGTGGTGAAATCTCTCCGTCCTTTCTATACTGCAATTTTTCCGTTAAGGATTTAAAATAAAAGACTATAGAGATATAGGCTTCCGAATTCTTATTAAATGATATTTTTACATTTCCTGCATTAGGCACTTCCACTTTAATATTTATTTCAGAAGACTTAGTAGACTGGCTTGATGCAACCAATTTTTCAAAATTATACATACCTAATCTTATGAACTATAAAGAAGAATTATCCAACTCGTCTGAATGCAGTAAATCTTTGAAATCAATAGTCACTGATATCATACTTGTTATTTCTTCTAAAACTGAAATACTTGAACTTATTGAGGACAAAAAGTTAGAAATGTCAATTTTATTGAAAAATATCAATGTTGGATTTCCATTTTTGTCGTATGGATAACGGAAAGCATCGGATCTCTCATCATACAGATCTATTTCTGCTATAACTCGATCAACACACTCTAAATTTTCTTCTGACGTCCCTTGTATATTAAGACCACGTTGCTTCATAATCGTAATCCGATCTTTACACCTTCCCCAATTTTCTGTTAACTTGTGAGTACGTTTTAATAAATCTTTCGTGTCGTCAAATTCTCTATAACAAAACAAAATCTCTTTGATTCTAAGTTCGAAATAATGTCGATACAAAAATACTAATGGATAGATTAGAAGATCGATTTCTGATTTCTCTGAATTTATTTTTTCAGCAATAGCTTCTGCTGCTAATTTATATGAAATAGCAAGTTTATTCCACATATTGTAATACTGTCCGCTGTGAGAGACATCCGCATTATTTTCGTGATCGTCAGTTTCCTTAAATATCATCTTGTTATTTTAATAAAAAGCAATATTGAATTAAATTCCCAAAATTATCATCCAATATTATTTCTTTCAATGATTTCCTGTACGTAATCAGGTGAAATAAATACTTGAGTAACTAATGACTTACAGCTTCTCAATGCTTAAGTTCATTTTTATGACTGCGAATTTAAGCCTGGTTACCATGATTTGATACGATTAATAAGTTTAAAAGTCCGATATTGTAGGTTTAGTTTTCAATCTATCATTAAGACCTCGTATAAGCCGTATAATCTCCTCATGAATCTTGTTCGCTTTTTCTACTTTCATTTTATAGTTAGTACTATCGTTAAAGTAATTTCTAATAAAGTCCTTACTACTCTTGTCGACCCAATTCTCAACATCACCGAAAGGAGTGGACGTAGTCACAAATATTTTAATATTATTTAAGGTGATAATATACCTATACTTACTATCTTTTATATCTATTCTCAAAGTATAGAATTGTTCAAAATCGGTCTCATATGTATGGAAAGTATTCTCCCCGACCCGATTAAATGGAAAAATATCTTTTACGGTTCCCTTTATAATCAAAAGCCCTTCATCTTTATTTTCTTCTACTACAACATTTGAAGGAGTATCATAATAGTCTATAATCCACTCTTTGGCCGACAAAAAAAGGAGATCTTTTGAAAACGGTGATTCTATTACTTGCTCATAAACTATAGTACTATCCTTCGTCAATGGTAAGTTTATTTGTTGTTGACAATACAATAAAGCTGGCGTCAGGAATAGGAATAGACAAAAGATCTGTTTTATTAGTGTCATGATTAATTTTTCACACAATTATAATACAAAAAAACATAATGAAATGGCAATAATTTTCACATTCAACTTGACAACATTCACGATGAACCTAATTATGTTAATAACTGAGCGCTAATGAAACTAAATTTTTGAAAACATCCAACAGTTTTATTTGGAATAGCAACAATATTTAACCCTTATGACAGACTAATCATTTTATGCCTTATTTAGACTGTTATCCAATCTGAAGTAAAGGCAAAATTAGAAGAATAAAAAAGTCGTCATTCAGTTTTGAAGAGACGGTATTTTTACTTATTATTCGTCCAATCGAATAATAAGCAGTTTATCCATCGTAGTGACAGTAACCCGTTTTTCGGGGCTAAATCCCAACCTTTCAAGCCATAACCCGCTTAATCTTATAACCGGAACGGTGGTTTTGCTCCAACGATTAAATTTAATTTCCGGCTGTATTTTTAAGCTTCTGACCTCTGGCTGTCTGTTTCCTGTCTTCTTGTGTATATGCATAACCTTTAAGATTCTAAATAGTAATGAACAGATGTGAGATAATACCCTATATGGCGCACGAGTTTTCACGGTAAACGGCAAAAGCGAAAACAGCATCGGCTAAGAGCGGTGGGGGTTCGCAAGCCACAAATGAGCGAGGGGTATTTAGTTCTTATGCCATCGTTTATTCCAGTTTTTCGGTCGCCTCTATAGGCAACCCAAGCATATCGGCTATGGCATTGGTCACAAGTCCACATTCTACCATTTTAATGGTTGCCTTTAATTTTTTGGATAAAATTTTGGCTTCTGTTTTTATATGTTCTTTCTCGCCTATTATCGAAATCGCTTTTTTTACAGCTACGCTGATTACTTTGTCTAATTCTTCGTTAAAAACCTCTGTTTCCGAGTTTTTGGTTTCAATCAATCGCTCATAAAGTTCCACGATTTTCTCAGTTGGATTGTTTTTTTGATTAATATATCCAGCCTGCTCACCTAAAGGGGTAATTTGAATTATTCTCTCATTATCCATCTCCTTAATTGCCTCTACAGTCGTGTGTAATATTTTAGCCACTTTGGCTATCTGCTTATCGCTTATATTTTTTTTCTTTTCCATTTTTGATACGATTTGTTGTGTCATATTTAACATGTCTGTCGATACGGCATGCGCTCCCCCATTAGGACTTAAATTTGAATCATAAATTTTAATTTCTTCCTTAGTAAGACTATTTTTTTCGGTAATGCCAAACAATTTTTTTTCAATTTCCGCGTACATTGTAAGCGCTATTTGGTAGGCCATCTCTGCTTTTTCAATTGCGGTTGCCAATTTTCCTTTTTTGATAGCATAGCGATGTCCTTACCGCACTGCCAAGTAAGCATCATCCAGTTGCATGACCAAGCGCTGTACTGCTTCATCCCGTTGGTCGAATACTTCGCTCAAATGAGGGAAGTAAGGCGCTACGTGCCTTTGGTGTGCATTTATGGAATGTGTGACCTTGTCCCGACCCATCATGAAAATTTCTATTGTACGATAGGTAAGTTCCAACTGCTGGTGGAGCATAAACGCGGTAAGAGGATGGTTGCCATTTTCATAATAGAACGACACACCATCTCTAAATGACAACACTTTTGCCATCTCCCTATCGAAATATGCTTTGGCCTCGACACGGAAATGGCCATCTATGGAAATTAGGTAAGAAGCCATTCGGAAACCAAAAACAGGATTGGAATATAGATGTTTTTCCCCGTGGCACGCTAAATAATAGAATATATTGCGTCTTTGGACTTCCTCTTTTGCCCGCTGTGAATTGAACAGCCTGTAGTTTAAATAAGGATAGTCGCGAAACACCATATCCAGCAATGGCGCATATTCGGACAATGAATTGCCAATGGTTTTGGTTACGAGTACCACCAACTCACCTTGGCTATCCATCTTCACGAAATTTTGGTTATAATATATTTCGTCCACTCGTATTAACCCGATAATTCGTGCGATAAGTTCGATGTATGCGGTATCGCGGGTGTTCAAGTCTGTTGGCTTACTGGCTACAGATGTAAAGATATTAGGTGGCTCCCACCCCATAATTGTCGTGTTAAGTTCATGCATCATCTTTGTCCGCTTCCTTGTTTTTAGATTTGTCTAAGGATAAGCTTCCTGTTTCACCAAAAAGCCTTTCAATCCGTTTGTTAAAAATGGTTCACCTCCTTCCATCAGTTTTTGGATGTCCTCGTATCTGTAGTACATTAGTCCGCCGATTTTCTTGAATGGCAACGTGCCGTTCACCCGTAGGTTTTGGAGCGTGCCTGCGGATATGCTAAGTAACTTGCGCACCTCGTAACTTTTGAGCCGTGTCCTCGGTTCATGTCCTTGTCTCCTCGGATGGGGGTGGTGCTTTCTGATTTCCTCCAACAGTTCCTTTTTGAATTTTTCGAGGTCGTCCCTCGTGATAAGCTCTACGTTCATCTTTCTCCTTTTTGTTATCGTTAAAAACTCTGTTATCCTGCGGACGGAAACAGATGGTACATTTCCGACCGCTTTTGGCACAAAGGAACGGGGTAAAGCTGTTCAGAGGATGACCATTATAGGCATTTGGTCAGTTTTAGTTGAATGTGTATAGAGTTTTATAGTTTGTAGCGAGAGAAATATTGTTTGACTTGTCTGATGACGTGTATTATTTGTTAAATAATAGGTTCTCCTATTACTGTATTTCTGGAAAGTTGATATTAGGAATTGGTTTCATACAAATAGCACCGCCGATTATTAAGCTATACCGATGTTATATAGTGTTTTCATTTTATATTCCAATCTCTATGTAGGTCGATTTTTTCACTTCGTGAAATTTATTCCATATTTTTCTGTATTGTTTAGCAATCGTATCATCATTATTTATTTCTTTCATTACTTGATTTGATTTGTTCAAGTAACTAATAAAATTGCCCCAATCATAATACTTTGAAGGACTATATCCCGTTGGACTGTCATCATCAGGAAGCCATTTTAATCGTCTTTTAGAACCTAAATGAGTAAACCTTTTATAAAGACGAGTTTCAAAGAGTGCATCAGAAGGTATGTGTGCAGATTTAGCAAAATGAGCTCCACGTTTGAAAGACCTTTTCATAGTCCTATAATATTTTGAAAAGCCAGCTGATTTAACTCTTATTTTTGAGCCATTATACATAAACCCTAAATACTCTATTTGCTTATTGGCATTAACATCGCCATTTTTTACAATGCCACCTTTAAATTCTAAATCCTCGTTCAACTCATATCTGTATATGTTTGTTTTTTTAGTTTGTATTTCAAGATTCGCTTCAACTTCAATTTCTTTTCTAATCAGTTCAGCAAAATAATTTTCATCTTTTTGGTCACAAACAATTATTAAATCATCACTATATCTTTGATAAAAGGCATTTTTTGAAGCTGACATAGTTTCAGTATAAACACGTTCGTCAAAATCCAACATATAAATATTTGCGAGTGTTGCACTAATTGGAGTTCCTTGTGGAATACCTTTTTTTTCAATTTTTTTAAGTGATTTTCGAAGTGTTTTTTTATAAGGTTTGTCTACTCTAATCAAATCTGTTGCTTCTTCAAAAAATTCATCCTTATTGCAAAAGGCAACAACATTTTCGTGTCGTAAATTGTATATATTATTTATTTTTTTGCGTTTAAGTTCTTTTTTGGTAGGGTCATTTGGCTTAAAACGTTCGATTATCAATTTATGCTGGAATCTTTTGAATAGTTCATTTTCATTTACATATTTATTGTCAACGAGGTTTTTGTAGATTGTATAATGGTCGTCCGGCAAATTGTCTTCTTTTAATACACGTTTCCATTGTTTATGTAAGATTCTATGGTCTAAGTTGTCAAAAAATGAAGTAACATCTGCTATAATAACAGAAAGTTTTCGATGTTTATTATTTTCTATAAACTCAAATGCTTCAAATGCAAATTCTATATTTGATTTATTTCCACTCTTGCCTTTTTCGATGGGAATTTTTCTATATGCAACCGCAACAGAACCATAAGGTTTGTCTTCTAAATAATTCTCATATGCTGTCGTTAGTAAATTGCTATAGTAGCTATAAATAATAGAATCCAAATGTGAGGGAAAATAAATGTGTCTTTCTTTCTTATCACTTATTGTGCGTTGCCGTTTACCGCTTTCATTTTTGGGAGCATCTTCTACAGGTCTATATTTTCTTTGACTGAGGGTACGGTGAAGTAGGGGAACGAACTTATGATTGGAAATATTCTCTGAATTTGCAATGTAACCTTTTATCCAAATTTTATCTCTTTTACTTGTTAAAGGTTTTCCAATGTGAGGGTATTTTTTAAACTTTAGCCAATCATCATTCATAATATACAGATTAATAAAAAAGGATGGAGTTGGTCGTGGCTTACTTATTAGTAGATACAATCCTGAAGTTGCTTTTCACTTTCGTTATAGGCAACGCCACTCATTGATAGAATTAAATTCATATCTTTACTAAAATTATCAATTATGACAACACCAGTAGAAACAGAACCTAAGATAGTTCATCTTACAATCCTCGCAATGCAACTGTTAATAACATTGTTAGAGGGTTGCAGAATTGGAATCTCTCTTCACACGTCAGCCAAGGTCTGCGTGTGGAACACAAATGTGCACTTTACATAAAACGTACCTACCAGTCTTGTCCCAACTCTCATCCATATCCAGTAAATAGCACAAAGTATTCCAATAGTAAGAGTATGCAAAATTGGCGGTTAGACATCTTATTTTTGAGACATTTTGACATTTTATTGATGATTTATTTATAATTTATTGACAGTTAGTTTGGCATAACGCTACGACCAACTCAAATATATCAGCAAGTATCTAGGGTCTCAAATTTGCAACAAAAAAGCTCTTCTTTAATTGTTTGAGTTTATAGCCGGCTTTACAATGGATTTTGTTCATAAAAATTATTGCGTAATTTGTATAACCCTTTTTATATTCATGCTGTTTATGAATAATGACCTTATAATCTAAGATTAAAATTCTTCTGGTACAATCTTAAAAAACTTGTCCTTTTCCCTTATCGGACGGTAATTTTATACCTCGTTTTTCTTTATCGGCAGTAAACCTGCTCCTTATAGTCAATATTGAGTGCATCCTCTCCATGTTGGAAATATTTACATATCATCTTTGCCCATACCATTTCCGTAGACCCACTCAAAATACGTACACCATCTTCGTTTGGGGTTCTGATTTCACGAAATTGGTGTATGAGGTCTAAAAAGGTACTCAAATACCCATTTGTTATTTTCACTTTATACTTGCTTTCGTATACCTTCAATTTTTCAAGTTTTTCGCTCAGCGTTGAAAGTTCCTCATCCTTATCTGCAAGCTTCTTTTTCAGAGAAGCAATCTCCATATCATAACGTGTAATGGTAATATCAACAGGGTCACGGTATCCATAGGTATTTATAGATACGAGAAAGTCTGGGAAAGTCCGTAGATATTTAAGGTTGACACGGTTACGTGCGTGCTTACGTGAAAAGGGGGATTCTTTTCTGATGGCTTCGATATGGTCGGCAACTATCTCCCTTACGTGTTCGTAAAACTCGGCTTGGGTACATTTGCCCGTGCTTACGGCATAGTCCATTTGATAATTGTAATACTGCTCCTGTTCTTCGTTGCCTATTACGTATAGTCGGGTAAGAAAATGGTTGTCATCGTAGTAGTTCCAAAACCCAATGGGGCTACCGATGTCGTATGGGTGTTTTCTTCTGCTGAATGGTCGGCGTGTCTTGAAATAGGTATCTCGCATGGCAAATCACTTTTGAAATAAAAAAGAGACAGTACAACGGACTGTCTCTAACAAATATACTGAATTTGACCTGTTTAGGGGAATAGCGGTCTTTTTAGCTTCCTGTCGCCATGCGTTCCCTTAGGTTCTGCATATCCTCGCGTAGCTTGTGTTCGACGACTTTGGCGTAAATCTGCGTGGTGCGGATGCTCGTATGTCCGAGCATCTTCGATACACTCTCTATCGGCACTCCGTTACTGAATGTGACCGTAGTGGCAAACGTATGCCGTGCAATATGAAATGTAAGGTCTGTGTTTATTTCGCATATCTCCGCTATTTCCTTTAGGTAACCGTTCATCCGCTGATTGGAGATAACGGGGAATACTGTACCGTTGCTGACTGCCCTCGGGTCGTCTTGGTACTTTTCCATCAGTTCCGTTGCCTTTGGCAATAAGGGAATGCGGACACTTGTGTCCGTCTTTGCCCTGCTTGTATATATCCATAGGTCACCGTCTATACCCGTAATGATGTTATCGGGCGTAAGTTCTGCAAGGTCGATGTATGCAAGCCCTGTATAGCAACTGAAAAGGAACATATCCAATACCTGTTGCAGTCGCTCGACTCTAAACCGTTTGCTTTCGAGCCTGTCAAGTTGCTGTTTTGTTAGGCTTTTGCGCTCTACTTTGTCAAAATGTTTCCTAAACTTGGCAAAGGGGTCTTTTGCCAGCCAGTCCATTGTGACCGCCATATTGACCATCTTGCGGAGACGCTCGATGTGCTTCATGATACCGTTATTGTTCAACGGTCTATGGTGGTCTTTCGGTTTGTAGCCTCGCAGGTAATGTTCAAAATCGGAGATAAACGAGTAGTTCAGTTCCAAAATGGCTATATCTGTACGGCGGTATTTCTCTTTCAGAAAGCGTTTGATATAGCTTTGCGTGGTATAATAGTTCTTCATCGTGCCGTAAGCAAGTTTACTCTCCTGCTCTTTGTTATGGTATTCAATCAGACTGCCAAGTGTCCACCCCGACTGTGCAGACCCCGTTACCCGTTCACGGATGACCACTCCGTCTACTGTATTCCCCGACAATACCAATTCTTGGTAGGCATCGATGATTTTTGCCTTGAAAACGGGCAAGAAATCGGTTAAGTTCCGCCGTTTCCTCACGGCTTCCCTTTGCCAAACCCTTTTTTGCATCCCATCCCGAAACGACTACCGAACGTTTGACGGATATTTCCGTGCGTTTGCCGTTCACCGTTACCCTCGCATAGATAGGTGCTTTTCCCTGCGCTGTTGTTTTCTGTTTCTTGAGGTAAAAGATAACCCCGAATGTGCAATTCTGTGTTTTCATATCAACTTACTTTAATGGTTGCATATCCGCGTTCTGGCGCTATTTGCTCGGATTTGATATAAAAAGGGGTCACCAATCGGTAAAAGCCTTATATCAAACAGTTACAAAAAGCACCAAAACAAACAACTACAAAAAACTGATTTTTAGATATTTGAACCTATTTCGGTGACCCAAAATTAGGTATATAAAATGGGTAACCGAATAGGTCTCATTTTCTTTGGTTTTACTTGAACAAATTGGGGTAAGGAAAAAAGAAAAAACCCTCTAATCATACGATTAGAGGGGTTTTGACCACCTTTGTAGACTTCTCGGTCGGGGTGGCAGGATTCGAACCTAAGACCTCTTCCTGCCGAATAAGGCACGCTATCAGGCGATACTAGATACCTTGTAAATATTAATAGTACTGTTAAAACGAGCTTTCTCAAAATCGCATCTAAAATTTATCCCTTCAACCTTTTCACCTCTTCCGCCAAATCAGCAAACACTTTAGTCAAATCCAAAATCGCTTTAGTCTTAATAGCATCGTCCTGAACGAGTTTTTCTAAAAGCATCTCTACTTTTCCAAGGCCGTTATAGGTAACGTTAGGTTGATTGCTAAGCCCAAATGAATTTTCCGAAACGGTAAATGTGTTGTTGTTTTGGATATTAAATATGGCTTTCTCTTCATTGAATGCACGAATAAATTCGACTGTTATACCCAAAGCATCAGCCAACTCCTTTAATGCTGGTTCAGCAATAGTCCATGAGTTTTCAAATTCAGAAATGCGTCTTTGGTCAAATTTGCTTTCGCATTTTTGTCCTAAAGCCTCCTGTTTTATACCCATGATTTCACGAATTCTCTTTAGATTTTTTCCTTCGTGTATTTTCTCTTCTTGAAATGCAACGCCCATTTTTTATAGATTTTAATAAGTTCGGTAATTTACCGGTATTTTACCATTTTGCTCTAAATAATTGGTTCCTTACCTTTGATATAAAGATACGATTATTTGTCGATAAAATGAGCTTTATACATAGTCTAAAGCCACTTTTAAAGTGAATTATTTGTCTTTAGTAGATTAAAACAATACATTTGCACCATCTTAGGTGGCTGCACTTATGAGTCTTGTCTGTGAAACGTGAGAAATTTCAAATGGAGCAAGGCGATTAAGTGGATCAAAACGCCCGTCAGCAATGGCGCGGCGTCCGCTTACTCGTTCCATCGGCTTCTCACGGCCGCACAGACGGTAGGTTGGATGTCGCGCCATTGCTGTTTCTAATACCTGCTAAAAAGACTCGTTTTTATAAACAAACGAGTTATGAACAAAAAACAACAATCAAAGAACATCATCACAGCCCCCGAGTAGCTCGGCTGGTTAGGCCAAATTAGATTTGGCTTCTCTTTGCCATGGACCACGTAACGCCAATATTATATACCTTGTGACCCCTCATTCAAACGTAGTCTGGCTCCCAATGAATTAATTATTACAAATGTGAACTGAGTAACATCAGGCTCCCAATAAAAAGCTGATTTCGATCGGAGAGGGGATGCTATGTACTTTCGGTTACGAAGACTTACTGAAAAATGAACAGGATTTTAGCGCTACAATTTGCTTTTGATTCGATGATTTATGATGTCCATAAGGACGATTATAACCCTATAAATGAGATTGAGGCATTCTGGAATAATTATGCCTTAGATGCTATTTCTGCTAATATTATCCAGCTATTGAGTACTTATCTTGATGGTGGCATAGGAGAAAATAGGCTTCTGAAAGATGAGGAAATGCAGGAATTTGCAACCGCATTGTATAGGGTGTTGATAGCTTATTGTATCGTCAATCATCGCCATATAGACCTGCGTAAAATGCAGCTGTCAGCAGAAGCTGAAGAGCGCATCGGAAAAGAGCTAGAATTGAGCAAAAAAGTCGCTGAGTTTTTCCGTAGGATATCGAAATAACCACTAACAAAAATATAATGAATACCCTACAATTACTAGCCTTTTTTAAGGGCTATATAACTTATATATTTCAAGTACCTGTGAAGCACTACTTAAGCACAGATATAGTACTAATTACGCAAAATTTGCGTAAGAAAATTAGACAAGGAAAAATGTACTTTAAAGGTACTTCGATCCTGCTAAAAAAGCGCTGTACGATTAGCGCTCAGACCCTAATAGAAATAAGTCTCGAAGCTGAGCCGAAGGCCAGCAGAACAGGGAGTGAGGTATCACCTTCTAGGGACTTTTTTCTGACCAACTTCGCCCTGGCTTCTGCCTTTCATGCAATTGGCATCAAGTTTTCATCGGGATCTCATCGGGCCACAGCGATCAAAACCCGATGCCGACCCGATGAAAACCCGATGAAATGTAAAAATTCGGCAGGAATTGCTCAAAAGATGGTCGACTATAGCTTGGCACAAGAAACACTCAAGCTTGACTATAGCGCGACCCTAGGTTCACCCTTGCTAAGCCCTTGTTATACACAAGGACAACTAAACGATTGCACAAGACCCACACAACAAAAGCAAGCTTTTCAGCAGGTGGGAAATGCTAGATTGACTTATGAAGTAGAATCTGAACGATCTGTTTTAAGGCTCTTTAAGTCGATCTGCAAGGCTTTGGTGTTGCGAGCCAATACTTTGCTTGGATCAATAGGTTTAGTTGTTCAGCAGGCTTTAAAATGCTTTTTATTTGTTGCAGATTATAAGCGTGCGCATCGCATGGTTTTGTCATGCTTGTTTTTATGTTTAGTTTCTATGTTTAGTTTATCGGCTCAGACGCCCCGCAAGGACAGCGGGGCCGATGGGCTCTCCAATCTTGTTGCGCTAAAGCCGGGCGATAAGGTTCCAGATGCGGTATGGAACCAGTCGCTTGAACTCCATTATTTTAATGGGAAAAAGAAAACAATCAAGTTCGCTGATCTGAAAGGGAAGCTGATCTTTTTAGACTTCTGGTCAACAGGTTGTCCGAGCTGCATTGAAGGTATTCCTAAAATGGAATGGATACAGCAGCGTTTTCCGGCTAACATACAGGTTATAATGGTCAATAGTAAGCGGAATAAAGATACAGCAAAACGGATAAAGACAAGATTTGAGAAATTTAAAGCTGATTTTAATTTTACGCCCTCTCTACCCACAGTATTAGATGATACCGTGTTTACCGCATTGTTTGCGCATAATACCCTGCCTGCATTGGCGGTAGTTGATACAAATGGTGTCTTTATTGCCATGACCAGCTCGCATTCGCTGACGGACAAAAATATTCAGGCTTTGGTGGATGGAAATGCCGTGTTAAAGAGCGAAGGCATTTATAAAAACCTCACTCGGAGTGCTGCTGAACCGCTACTGGATACTGTGGGGGTGCATTACATTTCTGCATTTGGGGGATATAGAGACAATTACCTACCTGTTTACCCGAATCTGAATCATAAGAAAGGGACAACCTTCCTTCAAATGGGCAATCAGAGTCTACAGTTTATGCTCTTTCAAGCCTATGGGCAGGTGCTCAAAGGGTTCCGACAAAATGATCTGGTCATAGATGCTCGTCTCGGTAGACAATTCAAAGAAAAGTTGTTGAACGGAAATAGCACCCAAAATAAGTATTGGTATCAGTTTTATACCGATGACTCGGTATCCCGCTCACAATTTGCGGATATTTTTTGTCGAGAATTTCAGAACTATTTTAAAATTGCTGTTGCGCGTAAAAGCGACAGCATTGAACTGTATAAAATACGATTCTCCGATAAGATCAAAACCATTCTTACCAGTGGAAAGGCTTCAATTGCACGCTTTCAAGGGATAGGCGAAGAGGCTTTCTATCAGAATATTCCTATCGGTCTATTTCTGCAGAATCTCTTTTATGCTTTTGATCTTCCGACTGAACTGCAAGAGAAGGAAAATTTTAATATCGATATCACCATACCTGCTGGCTTTGTCCGGTGGACAGAACAAGAAAAGTTAACTTTTCTGAACGAAAGAGGGATAGTGTTTAGTGCTGTGAAAGAATACAGAACTTATCCTTTAGTTTATCCAATCTACTAGCCCGAAGTAATGAAAGTTGGATTATTAACGCTGCTATGCAGCGTAAACATCTTGCTGGGCAAGGCTCAGCAGATGCAAAGTATGGAGATTAAAGGACGCGTACTAAATAGTACGGATAGATCTCCTGTGCCGAATGCGAACATTCGCGTGATGAATAAACAGCTGGTAACGCGTACTGATGACAAGGGGCAGTTTGCTTTAATTGGTGTTGTCGATAGGGACTCGTTGACAGTCAGTTTGGTGGGATATCACGGCCGCACTGTGGCCGGAGGTTATTTTAGAGATAATGCAGTGATATTGCTTCAAAAGGAAGAAAACTATTTGCAGGAGGTACAGGTGAATACCGGCTATCAGACACTTCGGGCAAACGAAGTCACGGGGGCTATAAATTTAATTTCCCGAAAAATGTTGGATCAGCAGGTTGGGACCAATATCCTTCAGCGTCTTAACAATGTTGTACCCGCTATTCGCTTTGACAATCAGCCGATCAAAAATGCTATGCAGCAGAAGCTAAATGTTTCTGTTCGGGGACTAAGTACCATTAACGGTAATCTTGATCCTTTAATTGTGCTGGACGGGTTTATCTATGAAGGTGATATCACCAACATAGACCCTGCGATGATTGAGTCGGCTACAGTTTTAAAAGATGCCGCGGCGAGTGCAATATGGGGAGCCCGGGCGGGAAACGGTGTAATTGTACTGACCACCAAGAAGGGTATGATAGGGACAAATACCCGCAATAAAATTACGTTTGGAAGTACGATGATCTTTAAAGATCGCCCAAATCTGTCGCAGCTGTATCAGGTTCCGAATGCTGATTTTATAGCTATTGAAAAGATGCTGTTCGATGGAGGACATTATGATGTTTTTCTACAATCATTTCCTTATGTAGCAATGACCCCCGTAATTGATATTTTGGACCGTACAAAAAATGGAAAGATTTCGTCATTGGACTCCGCAGAGGCAATCAATAACCTCTTGGCGCAGGACGGTTTGAAGAATTATTCAGACGCTTTTTATAGATCACCGATGTCGATGCAGTATAACTTGCATATCGCCGGTGGCAATGCAAAAAACAGTTATGGGTTAGGATTAGGCTACACGAAAACAACAACTGAATTAGATAGCCGAAATAGAAAATGGAATCTGCTATTTTCAAATAGTTATCGTCCGATTGCAAACTTGCAGGTAGATCTGAATGTGAACTATACCGATCATAGGGATCAATCGGGGAGACCTGATTATTCCAGCCTGAGCTATGGTAGCAAATCGGTTCCCTATATGCAGTTCTTTGATAATGACGGTAAGGAAATATCGTTTGACGGGGATTTTAGAAGGTCGTATCTCGACCAGAATTTTGGTGCTAATTATTTAGACTGGTCTTACTATCCGCTATCGGAATATAACTATTCGAAGACTACCAAAAACTTGACTGAGCTCTTTGCATCGGCCGGTATATCTTATCAGATCTTGCCCTACCTCAAGTTAACCGCTTCAGGACAACATCAAAAGCAGGCTTCCAAGAGTGAGTTTTTAAGTGAAATGGAAAGTTATAGTGCTCGACTGTTGATCAATAAATTTACACAGGTGGATCCGGTGACTGGAAAAGTAAGCTATCCGGTGCCGCGTGCGGGAATTAATAAAATTGGTGAAAGTGAGGGGCAGTCGTACACCGTGCGTAGTCAGCTCAATTTAGATCAACGATTGAGTGCGCACCACTTAATTGGCATCGTTGGTGCGGAGATGCGGCAGAATACGCAGCGTGGAGGAGCCTATACTGTGTATGGATACAACAGTATCCCCCTGACTTCGCAGGCTGTTGACTTTATAAACCTTTACCGCACGAGTCCCGACGCACTATTACAGACAATAGTGGGAAGTCCGGATTTCACAAAAACGGTCAATAGGTTTGTTTCAACATACATCAATTTTTCTGATATATGGAAGGAGAAATATGGCATTTCTTTCAGTTTTAGGCAGGATGGAGCCAATATATTTGGAGCCAATACAAATGATAAATGGTCACCACTATGGTCTGTGGGTGGTTTTTGGGATCTCGGCAAAGAGCAGTTTATGGAGCTGCCTTGGTTGGATAATCTCAAGCTCAGAGCCACATTTGGTTACAGTGGTAACGTTGATCTGACCAGGACGCCCGAACCCATTGCAAATATCGAGACAGCACGATATACGAATTACCCCATGTTGAGTATCCGAAACCTAAATGATCCTTCACTCCGATGGGAGAAGGTCGGAACTTTCAATCTAGGAGTGGATTATGCGTTACTTAAAAACCGGATCTCAGGCAGTGTTGACTATTATGTGAAAAATGGAAAAGACCTGTATGGTACCACAGATTATGATTATACAACATGGGGAGCACAGGCAACAGTGGTTAAAAATGTCGGCGCCATGCTTGGTCATGGACTCGATCTGGCTCTGAATAGTATCAATACAATAAATAGGCTCAAATGGAGTACGAGTCTGGTAGTAGGCCTGAATAAGAACAAAACGACCGCATATTATAGAAGTGTGAACCAAGGGCTCGGCAATTTTCTCGGTAATGGCAATGGTATCACGCCGATAGTAGGACGACCTTTAAATGCAATAGCGGCTTATCGATGGGCTGGACTGAATGAAAAGGGGCAGCCACAGGGATACCTGAACGGTGAAGTCAGCACAGAATATCTCAAGATCAGAAATGCGTCCCTACAAAACGCTTCGGATTCAGAAAGTATTGTCTTTATTGGTTCCTCCAAACCCCAGCTGTTTGGCAATCTCATCAATACTTTTGCGTGGAAAGCATTTTCGATGTCTTTTAACATGAGCTTTAAAGCTGATTATTATTTTCAAAAGCCGTCCACGTCTTACTACTCACTCTTCGAGCAGGGTGTGGCTTATCCCGATTTTGAAAATCGCTGGATGAAGCCTGGCGATGAAAAGCAGACCAGCATGCCTAAAATGGAGTATCCGATAAATGATAATCTCAGTGCTTTTTATACCCAATCAGAAATCCAGATACTTAAAGGAGACCATATCCGCTTGGAATATATTAATGCCGCCTGGGAACATAGGGTACCTGGCAAGAACGAAATGAAATTTAGGCTGTATGGAAATATTGCTAACCTAGGTGTAATCTGGAAAGCTAATAGGCAACATATTGATCCTGAATTTGCATATCGTCTAACCCCTCCAAAAACATTTTCATTGGGAATTCAAATAGATTATTAAGAGATGAAAACAATAATTATAAGTATAACCCTGGGCTTTGCTACACTAATTTTCGGGGCTTGTGATAAATATTTGGATGTACAATCCAATAATAAATTGGTTGTACCCAAAGAACTGGATGACTTACAGAAACTACTGGACAATGTACGTGTAATGAACAATAATTTTTGTTCACGTGGTGAAAAGGCCTGTGACGATTATTTTATTCCTGAGAGCAATTACAAAGCATTGAATGATGTGGAGAAGCTGGATTATATTTGGGAAGATTCCCAATATAATTTTTCCAACGATTGGTCGAGCATGTACAATGTTGTATATATAGCTAATCTCGTACTGGAGCGTCTTGATAAAATTGATAGAAATGAACAGAATGCTGCAAAATGGGACGGTATTAAAGGCGCTGCCCTATTTTTTCGTGCCAACAGTTATCTCAGTTTGTTATGGACCTATGCCAAGGCCTATCAAAAAAATGCCGCTGAGACGGATCTAGGTATTGTTCTTCGGGAAACATCGGATTTTAATGTGAAATCCGTACGGGCCTCCGTGGAAGATAGCTATAGAAAGGTGATCACAGATCTAGAAGCTTCGATTTCGCTTCTGCCATTGGAACCGGATTATGTGGTACAGCCAAGTAAGCCTGCTGTATATGGGGTTTTGGCAAGAGCTTATCTGTCGATGCGTCAATATGATCTGGCATTAAAATATGTTGAGCTGTATTTGCAACGGCGAAACGAGCTACTTGATTATAATAACAGCAATGAAGTGAAGTTGACGGCCTCTTTTCCCTTTAGTTTATTCAATAAAGAGACTACATTTTATATGGAACTGAAGGCAACAATACTGAGTAATGCGTATTCAAATATCGATTCTGTACTCTATCGCTCTTATGATCCCAATGACCTGCGGAAGCAAGCGTATTTTAAAGTGTTAAATAATGTAATCAATTTTAAAGGGCAGTACTCAGGAAGTACGCTTTTATTTGGCGGGGTGGCTACAGATGAAATATACCTGATCCGGGCGGAATGTCTGGCGCGAGCGGGCAAGTTGGTGGAAGCGCAAGCAGATCTTAATAAACTTTTGGCGACGCGATATAAATCAGGAACCTATAAACCTTATCTTTTGACGGAGGCGGGGGAGGTGCTGAAAGTGATATTAAGCGAAAGACGGAAAGAGCTGGTCTATCGAGGGCTGAGGTGGATGGATATCAAACGATTAAATCTGGAAGGGCAGGAGATCGTCTTAAAAAGAGTAGTCGATGGGAAAGAATACAGGCTTTTGCCCAACGAAAACCGGTATGCATTACCTCTGCCGGCAGATATTGTGAGGATAGCAGGAATTCCTCAAAATCCACGTTAATTTACGATAATAGTGGCCCTGTATAGGGCCACTATTAATTGATGCAAGTCGAATCTCTAATTTCGATTAATCGGATTAAACTGCATAGGGCTATACCCAGGTTCCAACGAAGGAATGTATCCAGAGCTGGTAGAAGTTGCTTCGATTGCTATTTTGCTCGAGTCGAAAGATGTTCCAGAACTGTTAAGGTCTGTTGGATCAACTTGAACTGCACAAGCGAGCTCATCTTGGTTATTACAACTTTTGCCATTAGGAGATGTATCCCATTTCGACAAATTCTCTACCTCATTGGGAATTGTTGGATTCCCATGAAAATACACTGTCACAGGATCTAAACTTTTTCCTGCATAAGCTTCAGCACCTTTAAATGCTGAGAATCCGATAATCATGGCTCCGCCTAATATCATGTAGCCATAATTGTTTAAAAATTTGGTTAGCATGTAGCTACCCTCCTTTCTGTATTGCAAACCGGTAATTGATTAGTAAAGCTGCCAGTTTGCAAACTTTTGGTAAATAATTGTCGGTACGGTCCTGTGTACCGATCGTATGTAGATACCAGCAGACCTTTTACATTGCTGCTGGCAGTATTGGGTTGTTGATAGTCGTAAATGCTATCTGGTGCGTACCAAATATCCTTTGACTTCGTATAGTGGATATTACAGTTACTGATGGCTCCCGTTGCCATAAAGCCTATCAGTAATAATGCGATATTTGTTCGGCCTGTTAGTGCACGCTCGCCGTAGTTGATCGTCTTACGGTGCAATCGCCATCCGGTTATCGATAGGCCAAGAATAATGAGATTAAAGATCAAATGTGCTGTCCAGGAAATATTGCTCAAAAAACTGGTACACATGCAAGGTTTCTTGTCATATACATTGAGGATGCCAAGACCGATATAGATACTAAAAGCTATAATAAGTATGGTCGAAACTTTCCATCCCCGGGAGCACAACCTCGCTGATGGTATCGCTAGCAATACGCCAACACCAATTTCCATAAGCGGAAGTAGCCAAAAGAGTATTGGAGCCAGAGAACTGATCACTGGCTGCTGCTCCAGGGCAATCTTGAATGCCCCAAGCTGCCAGAGTTTCTCCATCCCCACATATACCCAAAAAAGTATCATTGCTGCCCGGATGATCTTGTATATCATGTTGCTTTTTTTATTCCTGTCCATAACTTTAATTATTTAGATCATGGTATTTATTATTGCCTATCCCTGTTTTACTATTTTTCGTCGTTTCAAAAACAGGGCGCCGTACCTGCCCATACAATTGGATACAGCGGCCTGCCTGAGCGTCAGCTTCTACTTTCTCGTACGCTGTAAAACAAAGGTAGTATGGAAAATAGGCCGGAGCAGGTGTAGCGAAATGGTTAAGTTGGAAAGTGCACCTGCCTCTATTGGATTTAAATAACGACTGGGATGTAATGAAGATGTATTATGCGATAAAAAGATCCGCAGAGGATTCTTGGTAAAACCGTTGATTTTTGGCGTCTTAAGGCTTGTTTTGATAGATAGAACGAATATGATGAGGGGGGGTAGCGATGGCATACCCCCTGTTTTTTAAATTTTTATGTTTTATTTATTTAAGTCAGGAAACTGTCTATTCAGTTCGTCAAGCATCGTATTCAATACCTTGCGGATACGGAGCGCTGTATGAAACTCGGCGCTTTTGTCCATCCGGATCAGGCTATGCGCAGAAAGTAAGGTGCCTTCCCTCGTTTTGACGAGCCTGGAAAACACCTCGGCAACTTCTTTTTTCTCTGACGACCACATAATGTTGGCTTTTACAGATATATGCATCCAAAGTTTGAGCTCTTTGCCATTAAAATTGCTTTGAATAAATTGTTGGGGATAATCCTGCATTGTTGCTGATGGAGAGATTTTTTCATCCTCCATGTACCCGCGCATCAACTTGAGCAAGCTCCTACGGTTGCTATCATATGCAAAGTCCGGGATACAGGAGAAGTGTTTGGGGAAGCGTAACAAGGCATCCATAAAGGATGGGTCTGAATTGTAAAGTTCTTTCCAGCGATTGAAGAAGCCCATGTGGTTAAAATTGAAATTGACCATCAGAATCAAAAAGCGGTAATGCCAGTTTTTACTCTGGCGCTTGTCTTCAGCCAATTGGCAAAGTGATTCGATCATTTTGGTTAGGTAGTTCTGATGTCGGTATTGAATATAGGGAATCTTGCCATTTTCAAATAGGCTGTCCATACCCGAAAGGATCTCGGTGAGATAGGCTTTAGGTATGCTTTTCTGAGCCAACTTATCCAGAATATAGGGCATATGTTCGTATACATATTCATGCAGCCTCAGATAATAATGCTCTGGCAGCGGCGTACAGGGATCAATATCTTTTTTAAAGAGCTGTTCGATTCGCTCAAGTAATTCTTCTAAGGCAAATAGCGCTGCAGAACTCACAATTTTACGCACGTTACAGAAGCTATACAACAAAGAGTGTAGCCGCAACAATTGAGTATGGTAGATTTGGATAGCCTGACGTGCATTATTTACCTGAATAATCTCCCGATGGGCTTGTAGTGCCAATGCAAAATTAGTATTGCAGGCCTCGGTGATCTCACCCAAATGGTTTGGAATATCTTTGTTATCAAGATAAACCAAGGCTTCTATGAGCGTTGTCAGCTTCTGTAAACTTACGATCATCTATACCTCCTTTTGATATCCTTATGGTACCATGGCCAGCCAAATCTCCCGGGATGCATCTGAAGTATGAGTGAATCTCCTTCATTGGTCTGTTCATGTAGTTGGGGATTGACATTAATCGAAACTTTTTCTTCCTCACCTTCATAATTGAACGAAAACCATAGTTCGTATAGGTCACAGCAAGCAGGGCATTTCTGGATAACAATGGCGGGTATGCGTACAGCTTTTGCATTTGGGATATGCTGGCAATTAGCCATGATCAGCAGCATACGGATATACCAGGTACATGCAATGATCATGATGGGAAATTGGATCCCATAAAGTTTGAAAAGGTCTGTCTTTCTCCAGAAAAACAGATGTGCCATTGCGCAGATGATAAAGGCTGTCGGTATGCCCTTTTTTACAGCTGTCCAAAAGGGTTGTGAGCTGATCAGCAGCTGGTAGGGAAGGCGGTCAAATAGTGCTATGCTGCTGACCTGAATACAGACAAAAAAGATAACGAAAAGCTGCATGACGCGTTCTTGGCCACGCATTTCCAGAAATGGGATAAGAATGATCATTGCCCCGATGCTATAGACGCGCTCGCTATGTGACCGGGCCCAGAAAATCCCATATAAGGTAATCAGTACAGCAATTGCAATAAATACATAATTGCGGCTAAATAGCAGTCTAAATTTCTTTATCGTCCTCATGATTTATGGTTTAATAATCAGTGAAGTTTTACGCTATAAATTTACCCACTATAGCATGAAATTTCAGTGAATATCCCAACCATTTCAATGAAGGTCAATTTTTTACAATGAGGGCTAATTTCTTGACAGCGAAATAGGATTTTCTAGCAACAAAGAATTAAATTTTTCATCCAGCAGGGGAATTATTTGAACCGTAAAACGATGCAAAAGCATTGATTTAAGTTAGTTGGACATCGTTTAATAAATAATTGGCTAAATTTATATAACAAAAATAAGTATGTAAATTTTAATAGCGTTATTAAAATGTCGTCTGTACATGAAAAGTTTTAGCAAAAATAGATATCAGGATAATAGAACATTGACGGTGCAGTATCCCGATGGGATCTGGCAGTTGATTGCATCTTTCATTTTTGGAGGATTCTGTTGGTATCTGGGCTATCGGGGCGCCTTGGCGGAATGGCTTTTAGACTGGCCGGTAACCTATAGCTATCTATTTTTTGTATTGATGGTAGCGATTATTTTCTTTTATATACGATTGGTTATCGTAATATTAGACAAAAAGCAGAACTGGCTGGTTAACCCCGAAAAACGCGCCGGTATGCAATTATTTTTTTGCTGCATACTTCCGACGCTTTTATTGTTCTGGATCATTGGCCCCGATCCACAGGCGAAGGATGAATGGCTGCTGTTTCCTTTAATGGTCATATTTAGCGGTATTCTGGTCCTGAACATGTCCTATACAGTTTATTTCTACGTCGCTGTTTACCACAGGCAAAAAATATTGATTTTAGAACAGAAAGAAACTATCCTGCAGCAGGAATCAAGAACGATAGATCTCCAGGAGCAGATTGAGCTGCTTTCTCCGGGCATCGAAGAGCTGAAAGAGATCCTGGAAACAGCAGGGGAAGATAGAGATGTGGATGCAATGGATGAAATAGACTTAGCTCTGTTAAGATCCATGGATCTGGAACAGGAAGTATTCCTGCTCAATAATAAAATCTTGTCCCAAAAGATATCCTATAAGGATATCGGGATTTTTACTTATAAAAATGGTATAGTCAGCCTTTATTTAAGAACTGCGATGGACGAAAATCTGACTTGTGGCGAGCAGCGCAGCTTAAAGGAAGTTGTCAATAGCACGAAGGGATTTGTACAAAAGATAGACCGGGATAAGGCTATACCTTTGGATATGATCCAAGCTTGCCTGCAACTGAAACGGGGCCGATTGCGTATCCTGCTCAAAATCCCTTTTGAGGGAAGGTATAATTTTGAGGTATCCGATAAAATTGCAAAACATATCAGAGAATGGGTCATGATGCAGGTGCCAATAGAAAAGGAGCAATAAAATTGAATAGATGAACTTTAATAGATAGATTATGGAAAAAGTAAGGGACAATACCTGGAAATGCCGAGCTACTGGTAAAGTTGGATTTCCTTCTTTAATTGAGGCGCAATGGGCAATGCTTCACTTTAAGTTCAGATCCCGGATGAAAAACAAACTGGATGGTAAACGTATCAAACACAGGATGGGTAAAGATGCCTGCAAAAGGGCTTATTATTGTAAGTTCTGTAAAGGTTACCATATTACCACTTGGGAAAAAGGTCACTTTAATAATTACAAGACCAAAGCCGAATCCTGGGAGATACCGAAAGGATTAGGAAATTGGAATTATTCAATAGAATAATCCCGTGGTCTATTTTCTATTCTAATTTTTTTCCTCTATAATATTCATTCCAGCTATCCTTCGCATAACCTTTGCCCAGATATTTAAATGTAAAAGCAGTTGCATCTTTTATCTCCTGACCAAAATAATAGACTTTCCAGCTATCTTTGCTGTATCCATCACCGAGAAGAACAAAGCTTTGGTCGGATACATCTTTTAGTCGATTGCCTCTATAATAGACATTCCAACTGTCTTTGGCATATCCTTCATCCAGTATTTTAAAGCTGGGCGCAGAGACATCTTTAATCTTAACGCCACGATAATAGGCATTCCAGTTGTCTATTGCATAAGCATTGCCAAGGTCTTTGAAAGATCGTGCATCGACACCTTCGACCATCTTATCCCTGTAGAAGATCCGGTTGCCTATGTTGACATAATCGTTTTCTCTGTCATGTCGAAACGTCGTCTGAGACGTAGATCTTTTATTGTGACGACCTTGTTGAGCAATACTTTTCTCCAATATACATAGCAATGCAAAGGAAATAACAAGCATATTTTTTAAGTGGATAAAGGCCATAATGTATCTGTTTTATAATATGATATTTATATTGAATCCCTCCTTTATGACCAAGATAATTCACCGAAGATTTAATCATTTTATCATTTTATTTCTCGTTATCCTTATCCGTTTCAAATGCAACTATTTTGGAATCCAAATATTTTTTTGTATATTGCTGGTTATGAGTTTTAAAGAAAAATTAGAGAACTGGCGCACGTCAATCAATCGCGCCGGTAGTGGTGAGGAATTGTATATTTTGCTTTTGAACTATAAAAGGTTTATCAACAAAAATTGGGTGGACGATTTTGGCGATCCGGGCAACTGGAAATCGGAATTAAATCAGGTCATCAGCAAAGTAAGAAACAAGGTGGATGTAGCAGATATCAGAGCCTGCCAAGATTTATCGTCCTATCAGGACGATGCCCGGCAGACCGCACATTCACTCAATCATACCTTAAAATATCATCACTCATTGACAAAAGGGTAGGCTAGGCCTACCTTTTTTTGCCGATAACGATTACTGTAAAGGAATCAGGACATTCTGTTCCAAGCGTACAGGGACATGCTTCACCGAGGTAAAACCGTCTTCCTTGGAAATGATGTTGGAAAGATCCAGTCCTCTTTTGGAGAACGTACTGATCAAAGCTGTTCTAAAGGTTGCTTTGGCTGAACCCCAGCCTTGTCCTAAAATCGTGTCATTGTTGAGCTGGATCAGTTCATCTGTTGAGTAATAACTGAATTTTTCCAGTAAGTGTTGGTAAAGATTTGTTGTAGTAGCCATACAATTTAAAAATTTAAAGGATTAAACCATAAACTGTATCCAGATCTTGTTGGGAAAATAATCGTTCTGTGACGTTTATTTTGGTCGAAACCCGTATTAATTTACCACCGCGGTGCCTCCACTCGGTTGGTATTGCATCATGCAATTCTGAATACTCTACAAATATAATAGATTATTTTTTATAATAAAAAATATTTTTGTTTTTAAGGGTAAATGAGCGCTAACAACAGGAATAGGGAGTTCAAAAGCGAGGCGCGTTGTTGGCTGTGATTTGGTTATGAAGCGGATAGCTGGGCGAAAAATTTATCATGTTACTGTAATCTCATCGAAAATACTTTTAAAAACAGAGATAAGACAATACTTTTGCGCCATGAATAGAATTGCGGAAATTAACGAATACATTGCTACCGAACGCGAGGTATTATTGCAACACCCTTTGTATCGTAAGATCAAAACGATCAAGAATCTACGTTCTTTTACAGAAGGGCATGTGTACGCTGTATGGGATTTTATGTCTTTACTAAAAGCTTTACAGATTAAATTGACCTGTACGACTTTACCTTGGTTTGCGAGTGAGCATCCATCAACACGCTATCTAATCAACGAAATTGTCTTGGCTGAGGAATCGGATGAATACATTGATGGCCGCCGTTTGAGCCACTTTGAGATGTATCTGGACGCCATGGATGCCATGGGTGCCGACCTTCATCTGGTCAACAAATTTATTGCTCAAGCCAAAAAATCGAACAACATATTCGATGTCATTGCAACGACCACATTGGACAAGCGGATCAAAGACTTTTTGAATTTTACATTCGAAGTGATTGCTGAGGGCGAGGTGCATAAAATTGCCGCAGCATTTACATTTGGACGCGAAGATCTTATCCCGGGAATGTTTACCTCTATTTTGGAAGAAATTAAAACAAACTTTCCTACAGCCAATCTGGATAGCTTTATTTATTATTTTCAACGCCATATTGATCTTGACGGCGACGAGCATGGACCGTTGGCGATGCAGATGATCACAGATCTTGCGAAGGACGATGAGGTTAAATGGACGGAAATGAAAGAGATCAGTAAAGTTGCGCTACAAAAGAGAATCCAGTTGTGGAATGCAATAGAAGATTCCTTATACGGATAATCTATTATTATACCGTCGAGAAAGGCCTTTCAAATCATGATTTGAAAGGCCTTTTTTATGTGCTGTAAAAAAGGATATTGTAAGGACTTCTTGGCAGATATTGGTCTTTTTGTTTGAATTGATGAAAAAATGTCTTTTTTCCATAACATATTGGCGTTTGTGAAGAAATCCAAGTTCCAATAAGTGTCTAAGTTTGCAACGCAAAAAAATTACATAGCACACGTGAACTTTTTTCCTCCCTATTGGGCAAAAGGCATACTAACCATGGGATTGTTAGTATGCGCTATTTCGGACACCTTCGCCCTCGATTCTTTGCGTATGTCGCTGAAAGACATGATCGACAAAGCACTACAAAACAGTAAATACATCGAGCAGTCCTATTTGCAGCTCAAAGAAACTGAGGTGGCAGTACAGCAGCAACGCATGGAGTTGCTCCCTAAGATTTCCGCCAGAGCTTCTGCTAGTTATGCAAGTAATATGCCTGTATATGACCAGGGGCTTTTAAATAAACCTTCCCAGCATGATATCATTCATTACTTGTACGATAGCGGCCTGGATTTTTATCTGAACCTCTACAATGGGCATCGGGACCTAATGAAAATAGAGTCCAAAAAACTGGAAAATGAGCTGGCTAGAATCGATTGGAAGAATGCCGCAGCACAGACGAAATTGGAGGTTTGCAATCTTTTTTTGGATTTGGAACTGTCGTATAGTAACCGATCTTTAATCGAGCAGGATATTGCTGATCAACGGGTACAGCTCAAGGAGATTGAGCATCTGTATAAGGCGGGCGTGGTATTACACAGTGACGTCTTGCGTATTTCGTTGGAACTTTCGAAGCGGGAACTGTTGCTCGTGCAGATCGGTCATGATATTCAGGCTGCAAATCAGAAGCTGCAGCTAATTGGCGGTATTACAGCAGAGATTATCCCCTTGACCGAACCTTTTAAAGTGGAAAGCCCCAGCTATGAAGCGCTTGTTGCCGAAGCGCGAAGCCATGCTTTTTCCCTTCTAAAATCCGAACAGGAAGTTGTTTTGAAGAAATTGTCGGTCAAACAGGCGCGATCAAATTATCTTCCTGAGTTGGGTTTGACCAGCACATTTACCTTTGCCAATCCACAGGTCTTCTTGTATCCCTATAATCCCAGCTGGTATAATCTGAGTATCACAGGGCTCAAATTAAGCATACCGATCTCGGCTATCTATCTCAATAAAAACGTGGTGCGCGGAGCACAGATCGCATTGGATCGACAAGAGGTAAAACACCATCATGAAGAGGAGATTCTGGAAAATCAGCTGTTACAGGCCCTGTTGGATTATCAATTGGCTATTAAGCAGCAGGACGTCTGTCAAAACAATAAGGCGTTGGCGCAGGAAAATGCACGAATTATAAAAAACAGGTATTTTAAATCATCGGCTTTGATTACGGATCTATTGGATGCTGATATGCAATACCTAAAAACACTTTTTGATCTTGAAACCGCACATATTGCGATACAGAAACATTATTATTTTATCGAATTTTTGAAGGGTACTATCTAATGAAACCTAAATCACGAAGAACAGTTGTGGAGGCACAACTCACTCGAATCACCAACTGGTTGGCCGGAATTGTCTTGTTGGCCTTGTTGTTATGGGGCGCTCAAGCATTATGGATGCGACTGCGGTATACCTACACAAATGATGCACAGGTAACGCAGTATATCAATCCCATTGTTTCCCGGGTAGGAGGATATGTAGTTTCTGTGCATTATCACGATCATCAATTGGTTAAACGGGGTGATACCTTGTTGCTTATAGATAATAAGGAATATAAATATGAGGCTGATCAGGTAGCGGCATCCGTCAATAAGGAAGCTGCAGAGATCAATGTTCTTCATAGTCAAAAGGAAATTCTCCAGGCGGAACATGAATCTTTACGCACATCAATTGCTGCCGGGGAGGCTCGGGTAACCAAGCAACAGTTGGAATATGATCGATATAATTATTTGTTTCAGGAAAAGTCTGCAACGGCACAGCAACTGGAGGATGTAAAAGCGACGTTGGATGTGTATAAGAGTGAGCTGGCTTCGTTAAAGCATAAATTACAGGCTTCACAGGAGCGTGTGCATGATGTGGATATGAAAAAAGGTGTGGTTGATGCCGAACGTGTTCGTTTAACGGCAGCTGTCGGCCGCAAACGGCTTGATGTCGGCTATACCGTTATTCGCGCACCTTACGATGGACAGATTGGCAAACGCACGATTGAAAAAGGTCAAATGATAAGTGCTGGCGAAGTTTTGGGCTTTATCGTCAATAGAGAAACCCCAACCTGGGTAACCGCTAATTTTAAGGAAACACAACTCCGCTATTTGCATCTTGGCAATAGGGTTGAGGTGGTTGCTGATGCGTATCCGGATCAAAAATTTTATGGAAAAATTATTTCCATCTCCCCGGCTACTGGATCTGCATTCTCCCTTTTGCCGCCAGATAATGCAACGGGCAACTTTGTGAAGATTGTACAACGCGTACCTGTGCGCATTGAGCTGGATAAGCAAAAGGGAGCCCAACAGCTTCTTTCGGGAATGAATGTGAATGTATCGGTATCAAAAAAACAGAAATAGTGAAGGGAATTTTTAAAGAATGGGTGCCGGAGTGGTTGATCAAGCTTATCTTGTTTAGCAGTTTGATGCCCAGTATGGTCTTATTTTTCCTGCCGGGTGCAAATACAAATGTCACCGCTGGATTTTACGGTGCACAACCCAGTGATGTCCAGTTTCTGATCATTTTGTTTTATGCTGGTTTTGTTGGATTCTACGTTTTAGAACGGCGCTTTTTTTTATACTTTCCCATCAAGCAGTACTACATTATTTTTAATCTTCTACAGCTATTGAATTGCTTTTTGATGTACAGCATCACCGATATCAGCTGGGTATATGGCCTGCGCTTTTTCCAAGGGATGTTGTTTGCTTCTGCCGTAAACTTATCGATCTCCATGATATTCTCACGGTTGAAAAGCGATCGGGCTAAGGAAGTAAGTTATGCTGTCTTTTTTGGTATGTTACTCTGCAGCTCCCCATTTAATACTTTCGTCACGGCTGAATTTATCGATTCATTCAATTTTGATCAGCTCTATCTATACGCTGCCTTATCATTTGTACCGGGTTTATTGTTGATTATGCTGTCGATGCGCTCCATACGGCATATACGTCCTTACCCTTTGTTTTCATTAGACTGGGCAAGCTGCATTTTCTATAGTCTTGTGATCGTCAGTTTTGGCTATCTAATGGTGTATGGACAAGAAGTTTATTGGTTTAACGATCAGCATATGCTGATCATATTCGGGGTAGGTCTAACGTTGCTTATTCTTTTTATTGTTCGGCAAATGGTGCTCAGGCGTGTGTATGTTCATTTGGTGATTTTTAAAAACAGGAACTTTCTCTTGGGCTTATTGATTTTGTACATGATGTATATTGAGCGTTTCTCCTTGACCATCTCAAATCAATATCTCGTACAGGTTATTCAACTCGATCCTATTCATTTGTCCTATATCCAGTGGTTTAATATTGCTGGTATTGTCGCTGGTGTTCTAGGCTCATTGTATTGGATGCTTGGGCAACGCCCCGTAAAATGGATCTGGATTTCGGGCTATTGTTGCTTGCTGCTGTTTCACCAATGGATGTTTTTCTCCTTTGAGGGGCAGGGGAATGATGCGCATTTTTGGATACCCTTAGTTTTACATGGACTCGGAGTAGGGCTTATTATGGTACCCACCATTTTATTTTGTATTACCAGTGTCAGCCCGCAATTGGGGGCTTCTGCGGCTGCGGTCTGTCTTGCTATCCGATACCTGGGCTACACGAGCAGTATCGGTTTGCAGAATTTTTTCAAGTTGTTTGAATATGCCCAGCACCAGCAGGTTTTTAGGGACCAAACGGAAGTGGGCAATCCCTTATTTCGGGAGTACCTGCAGCAGGAATCTGTCAGCATTTTGCAGCATGGACTGCAGTATAAGGAACATACGGCAGCCTTAAAGCTCGTTGCTGAGCGGGTCAAGATCCAATCCTTTGTGCGCTATGCCATGGATTATTATGAGATCATGTCCATGATCAGTATCAGCATACTTTTGCTGATACTGATTTCGCCTTCCTTGAAAAGCATGTATAAAAAGTTGAGAAAAAACAGAATTTCTCCTGCTTAGCTGACAGTGCTACATTTTTCCTTTACCACAATATGCTGGTTAAGGAGACTTAAAAAAAAATAGCATGCTATCAGGATAGGGAACGATGTGAGATATCAATGCTAAAAACACTTCCAACGCCTTTTGCCGAGCGGACGGTGATCTCGCCTTGATGGAGAAGCACGATTTTTCGGGTAAGCGATAAACCAATACCATTTCCCTCGCTATAATCTTTGTTGCTTCCACGATAGAATGGTGTGAATATATTGGGCAGATCGACTGGGTCAATGCCTATTCCGTCATCTTTAAATTCCAGCTGAATTCTATTTTCATCCGCTTTGATAGCGATTAGGCATTTTTGATTGGGTGAAAATTTACAGGCATTTTCAATGAGGTTGACAAAGGCGACCTGCAATAGATACTCATTTGCATTGATGGATAGAAGTTTTTCATCTTCAATCGCCGGATCGACAAAAATGTCGAGTTTATAATTTGGACTTGACTGGAGAACCTGCTGGCATGCATCAATTAGTATTTCGTCTATACGTAAGGTTTTAAACGCGATTTCAGCACTGTCGTAACTTGCTTTGGCAAAATCAAGTAAGCTATTAAATAACTTCTTCAGTTTTTGGGCATCATTTAGCGTATTGTCGATGACAGTTTTATACTCCACTATGCTACGGTCCTTATTGGCAGAAATCTCGAGTTCTGCAATCATGGCGGCCAAGGGTGTTCTTAGCTCATGCGAGATATTGGAGACAAAATGCTTTTGGGCATCAAAGGAGTTCTCGAGGCGGTCGAGCATCGCATTGAATGTGCTGGCCAATTCGGAAAGCTCGTCTTTATTTCCGCTACTCGTAAGCCTGGCATCCAAACTTGTCGCAGAAATGGTTTTTACACGTTGTGTCATTTCCAGGATAGGTTGAAAGACCTTTTTGGAAAAGAATATTCCTGCTGCATAGATCAGAAATATAGACAAAATGAAAACCAAAAAAATGGTAGATAATAGACTATTCAGTTTATTGTAGCCGTATTGATCATAGGCTGCGGCTGTGATGATGTAAGTTTTGTCTTTATATGGAAAGGTTATGCCGATGACCTGCCATTTTTCCTGATAAAATCGTATCTCTTTATTTTTGAGAATATCCTGCAGCATGGCTGGTGTCTCTTTGACAAAGTCGATATCTACGGCATCATGATACAAGAGATCAAAACGGGTGTCGTAAATTGCAACCTCGACTTCGTTGAGGATTTTTCGGTTGTTGTGGTAGATATCTTCTAAGGTCTTTTTGTCGACTTTTGCATTCAAAAAAAGGTTTGCTTTGGTGTAAGCTTCTTTTTTCTATAGGGCGTAAAACTCTCTTTCCCGATTCTCCACCGCTGAAAAATATACTGTACAGGCAAATACCAGCAATATGGTGGCTGTAATCAGCGTGAATAATATGGAGATTCGTGTCCTGATCCGCATTAGTCCTGTTTTAGAATAAAGCCCATTCCGGATCTGGTATGGATATATCTGGTTGCAAAATCTTTGTCGATTTTTTTACGTAGATAGTTGATGTAAACATCAATGAAGTTGGTTCCGGTGTCGAAATGTGTTTCCCACACTTTTTCAGCAATTTCCATTCTGGAAAGGACACGCTCGGGATTTTGCAATAAATAATGGAGTAACTTGAACTCTTTGGGGGTCAAATGGATTTCGGTATTATTCCTTTTGACGCTTTTGGTATGGAGGTTCATTTCCAGGTCTCCATAACGCAAAATTGTTCCTGTGAGTGTATCTTGTTTTTGATATTTTTTGAGCAGGACTCTGATGCGGGCTAGGAGTTCGCGCATTTCAAAAGGTTTGACCAGATAGTCATCCGCTCCGGCGTCAAAACCCTCAATTTTATCGTCTGTAGTTCCTAATGCTGTTAACATGATAATGGGAACATCGGGTTTGATATGACGAATCTCTTTGCAGAGATCCAATCCATCCATCTTAGGGAGTACGATATCGGTTATGATAAGATCAAAGTCGTGTTGTAAGGCCATTTTCTTTCCAGATATGCCGTCGTAGGCAATAGCTGTTTGAAATTCATTTTCATCAAGTCCGCGTTTGATCAATCCTGCGACACGTACGTCATCTTCGACTAGGAGAATCTTCATATAAAGAAAAACGTTAAAAACTTCGATGAATCGAAATTTATCTATGATACCAAATCAGGGGCTATCCATGCATCGTCCCTACAAATGTATTAAACTAAGCTAAATTTACACGGATATGCAAATAAAACTTTCTACACGGTCCTGCGATGACATCACTTACCTAATGTCTGTTATTGATCGTAGGACTACTTTTGGAATTTTAAAAATGAATGGAAAAAATATGTTGATTATTTTCAAATTGATAATCAACAATCCAGCCTTGATACCGGGCGATTTCGGTAATAATTGCCAATCCTAAACCACTGCCTTGGCTGTTTTTCGAAAGTTTGGAAAACCGTTTGAATAAAAGTATTTTATCTAAGGGCATTGAACCGGGGTTATATACCGTTAAAGAAGTTTGATTGAGATGTACAGCAATTGTATCGTTGGCATTGCTGTAACGTATGGCGTTCAGGAGTAGGTTGTTGATCAGAATTTCGGTCAGACTGCTGTTTCCTGTCAGCAGCACCGATGGTTGGATCTCTTGTTGCAGTCGTAGCTGTTTTAGCTCCAGATGTTCTTGCATGACTTCAATACTTTGTGTAACAAGCGAGTCCATACTGATTTTTTCGGAATGATCGAATTGACTGTTGTCAATCTTGGCGAGCAGCAGCAGGTTGCGGTTGATTCGCGTGCTACGTGAAAGCGCTTTATGCATATCTTCAAAGAGCTGGTATTGCTCATCGCTTAGATCCGGGGACTGCAATAAGATATCTAACTTATTTTTTAGGATTGCCAAAGGTGTTTGCAATTCATGAGAAGCATTTTCAGTGAATTCCTTTTGTGATCGGTATACGGCCAGGTTTTTTTCAAGAAGCTTGGATAAGGATTGATTAAGCTCATGGAACTCTATGGTGTCCGTTTGCTGAAAGTCAACCTGTTGTTGACTATTGAGATTAAATGCCTTCAATTTATCAACGGTATCTCGAAATGGTTTCCAGAGCCTAAGTGATATTTTTCTGGAGATAATAAGTAAACCAATGACCAAGATAACAAAGAAAAACAAGGTTGTTGCGGCGATGGCGGCGATGGTTTCTACAGATTCTTCAATATTTGTTTGTACGGTAAAACGATAAGGCGCACCATTGATCTGAATAACAGATGATAGGCATCTAAATCGGTCAATTGTCTTTGGCTCGACAAAACGCTGCGGTTTTTCGATGGTATACACGCTATCTTGCAATAAATCGCCCGGCTTTACGCGATGTATATTGGTTTCAGGTTGTATGTTATTCCATAAAGCGATGCTGGCTTCGAGCTTGTCTTCGGAGAGTTTTAAACTGTTCAGTTCGTAGGTTGTTTTTTTGACGATAATTTCGTTATGTTCGTCTAATTCACTTTTCCATATCCCGTCGATTACAAAATAATAAACAGGAATACTGACACCTAGTACAATCAATACATAGAGTAGAAATGGGGTCGTTATTTTGCTCAGTAGGGGTTTCATCTCACTATTTTAATTTTCCCATTTGTAGCCCGTACCGTATACCGTTTTGATATAGGATTGACTTCCGGCGTCCTGTAGTTTCTTTTTTAAATTTTTGACATGAGCATAGACAAAGTCATGGTTATCGAGCATATCAGCAATGTCGCCGGACAAGTGTTCTGCTAAGGTACTTTTTGAAATTACTTTATTTTTGTTGCCGATAAAAAACATCAGCAGATCGAACTCTTTTTTGGTCAATACAACAGGAAGATCATTGACAATAACAGTTTTTGCCAGTAGATCAATCTGTATTTCATTTTGCACAACAATATTTGAGCTATTGAATTGTTTTCGACGGATCAAGGAATAGATTCGTGCTGTGAGTTCAGATAAATGGAAAGGTTTGGTCAGATAATCGTCGGCCCCCAGTTGTAGTCCATGGATTTTGTCGTCCAATGCATTTTTTGCAGAAATGATGATCACACCGTCCTGCTTTCGCTGCGTCTTCAACTCTTCGAGTAGTTTCAGACCATTTCCATCTGGTAGGCCGATATCCAGTAAGATACAGTCGTACTGGTATAACTGAATTTTGTCCAGAGCATCCTGCAAAGTTGGCGCAAATTCGCATAAATACTGTTGCTCGCTAAGGTATGTAGCGATGCTTTTGGCCAGCTCCAATTCGTCTTCTATGATCAAAATCTTCATGTGGTAAAGATAGAACTTCAATTTAGTAGAAATTTAGAATTTATTTCGCAATGATCTATCAATTTTGTTCATTTTTATTTCTTGTCCTACGACAAGTGTAATCGCTATTGAAACGTGTAATTTTAGTCTAAATCAGTTATTTAGTATTTAAAAAAATCAAAACGAAATGGATAAACCGAAATCATTAAAATTAGAAATCATCATTCCTGCTTATCGCATGCACAGTCAAATTTTTCTGAATGCGTTGGATGGCGTTTCGGAAGAAGATGCATTAAAACGAATTGATGGACAGACCAACCATATCGTATGGATGGCGGGTAATTTTGTAAATGTGCGTTATGCAATGGCACATGTTCTTGGGCTTCAGGAAAATGATCCTTACCATGAGCTATTTTTTATGGGAAAGACACTCGATGAAAGTTATCACTATCCCAGTGTGCAGGAATTAAAAGAAAATTTTAAAGCGATATCACCGAAAGTCTATGCTGCTTTGCTGCAAGTGGACGATACGCAGCTGGCTGAACTATTTAAGATTAATATGAATATCCCTTTTATTGAGGAGGACAAGCTAAATTTCATAGGGATGTGTATCGGACGGGAAGATTATCTGGCCGGTCAGATTGCCTTGATGCGAAGGTTGCTGCACTATCCAGGCATGAAATACGATATTGACGAAAAAATCCAGTACTAAAAGAAAAAATCCAGTACTAAAAATAGAGACTCAAGATCGGCCGCTGCTTAAAACGTTCGATCTTGAGTTTTTTAAGTATGGATCTAGCCGCATGATCTGTCTGCGCTGAAAAGTCAATACGTTGGTTATACCTAGAAATAAGGTTTACTCGCTACCTTTTATCGTCAATATAACACCTGAATATTTCTCGTGGTCTTTACCGATATAGAGCAGATCGACTTTTTTTGTCGCAGCATCCTCGAGCTGTTTTTTCAATAGATTTAAATCCATTTTTTCTGTTTTTTCCTGCCATTCATCGGTCGATTGGGGCCTGAACGAAGCAATGTTCTTCATGTCAAAAAGTGCCGAATTTGTGTCGAGCTGCTTTGAACGATGTATAAAAACAGTGTCGCCCACGATTTTATCTATTTTTATCCAACCTGCAGGAAGTCCATTTATACTGTTACCATCCTGATCGGTAAAAAAAGTAGCGCCATAAAGCTGGCCTGCCTTTAGTTGCTTCAAATTATCAATCATCTGACCAACTTCTTTTTCCCGTTGTTGATTTCCCAATTTATTCTTTACCCCATAAATGACTGCCCAGATAAGGATTGCCGCAGTGACAATTAGAAATCCTTTCCATAACTGAAAATAGGGGATGCTATACTGACTTTTGAACGCTTTGATCTCTGCTTTTAATTCATCTGAATAATTCCGTGCGTGAATCAATTTACCCTGTTCGTCGTAAAGTCTGGAAAGTTTGACAAATCCACCGCCAAAAGGTAGGCCTATAAACCGACGGGCTGGCGTAATAATCTGCAAGGTGAAATTTCTTGGCGCGTTTTCTTTTTTTAAGGTTGCGGTTACCGTTTTTTCTGCTAATACAAAGTCGTAGATACTGAAAATAAAAAACATAGTCTGTCGTGATTTTTTAATGAAGAACTGAGGGAAGGATTCCGGATCAGTTCGGCTTCATGAGAAATGAAGCATGAAAGCAAAATTAAAAGAAATAAATAAAAATCAATAAAAACACCCGCGCATTGCAAGAAAATTTCGATTTTTGAAGGGTACATTTTTGAAAAGCAATAAGGTCAAATTGATTTAATACGCTGTGCCTTTCAGGAGGCTGACAATATAAACCGAAATGTACTGTATAAAATATGATAAACCTAAAACTGAGTTTTATTTTGATCTGTGTAACAAGTGTTGTTATGGGACAAAAAATGGATAAATCAAAATTGGATAGCACCATTGCAGGCTATTATAAGGACCCGGCAGCTCCGGGGATTAGCTGTGCAGTTAGCCAAAATGGTCGTCTTATTTATCGTTATGCAATTGGACGTGCAGATTTGAAGGAAAAGCGTGCAATCACATCCAGCTCACATTTTCGCCTGGCATCGGTAAGCAAACAGGTGACTGCACAGGCGATATATACCTTAGTGATTCAAAAGCGTTTAAAACTAGACGACCCATTGTCCCTTTTTTTTAAAGATCTGCCAGTCGCGCTGAAAGGTATTACTGTAGCACAGCTTCTGCAACATACATCCGGAATCTGGGACTATGAAGAGCTTATACCGAAAGAAAGGAAAGATCAGGTATCGGATAAGGATGTGCTGAAGTATATCCGGCAGACTGATCGTTTATATTTCCCTTCGGGAAGTCAATTTCGCTATAGCAATACAGGCTATTGTCTTTTATCGCTGATTGTCGAGCATGTTGCAAAAAAATCCTTTGCTTCCTTTGTCAAAAATCACTTGTTTGAACCCATAGGCATTAGCAAGGGATTGGTATATGAACCGGGCACGACGGTTGATGAACGAGTCTACGGTTATCATCCGACAGAAGGCTCCTACCTGTTTGCCGATCAGAGTGTGACAAGTGCGACACAGGGGAATGGGGGTGTTTATCTATCTGCGGATGAATATCATACATGGGCCAATTTTTTGGTAAAAGATCGGTTAATACAGCCGGGACTGGAGCAATTGTTCGATCAAATGGCCTACCCGGTAAAGGATGGAATAGCGTATCATTTCGGATGGTTTATTCAAAAAAATGCAGGCCATAAAATCCTGTTTCATTCAGGTGAATCTACCGGGTTTCATCATATCGTATATATCGATGTACAGAAAGACCTTGTGGTTTCACTTTTTAGCAATCGTGATGATTTGATGATCGGTGAAGCATTTGATGCCATCCTTAAAACAATGGGTATCAGCAAACCGGTATTGAATGGACAGCATCGTTCAACTTTTGCATGGTTGAACGGAGTATATGCAAATGAGTGAAAGAAGGAAGCGGATTGAAATAAGCATAAACACTAAATCGTCACCGCTCCACCTGCGACGATTTAGTGTTTATGAAGAGACCTACTTTAAAAAGTCGGGCGATTGATAGGCTGGATTGGGATAGGTATAGAACCCTTCCCCAGTAGCGACGCCCAATTTGTTTTTGTCTATAAAATGCTCTTTGAGATAGGCCACTGTTTTGATCTTTAAGGGATCATTTGTTGCATCGGCGCTCATTTTATTGATATTATAAGCTGTTGTGATGCCAACGATATCGAGTATGCCGAAGGGGCCTGTTGGCGCCCCAGTGGCAACCATCCAGGTTTTGTCGATCGTTTGGGCATCCGCCACTTCGTTGACCAAAAGATCTGTTGCCGCCGAAAGTAATGGGACAAGTAAGGAGTTTACAATATAGCCAGGCTGCTCCTTGTGCAGCGGGAGGGCAACCATGCCAATGGATTTTGCAAAGTTTACAACCTGCTCAAATACAGTTTTGTCTGTACCCGGATGGCCCATAATTTCTGCTGTATTGTGCTTCCAGATTTCATTGGCAAAATGTAGCGCCAGGAACTTCTCTGGACGGCCGGTTTCTTGGGCAAATTGACTTGGTAGCAAGGTTGAGGAGTTTGTGGCAAAAATGGTTTTCTCCGGAGCCACTTTCGCTAACTCCTGATAGAAGCCAATTTTAATGGCTGGGTTTTCGGGAACGGCTTCGATAAGAAGATCTGCGTTTGCTACCGCCGCGGCCAGATCTGAACTATAACTTAGCCTGTCAAAGGTTGAAGCCAGTTGTTCTTTACTCGCATGAAGATCTTTCTCGAATGCCTGCGCCAAAATATCAAATTTTGCTGCTGCTTTTTTTAATACATCGTCGTTGATGTCGTATACAGTGACATGATAGCCATGAAATGCTGTTTGGAAAGCGATTTGATAGCCTAAAACCCCACTGCCAGCTATCGTTATATTTTTAAAGTCCATGATGTTATTGTTTTTTCAATTCGTAAAAATCTGCGCCACGGAATCATGGCGCAGGTTGTGATCCCTATCCTTTAATTCCTTTTAACCAATCTTTGAATTTGGTGATCTGCTCTGTCAGGAAAGATTCATGGTCTTCTTGTTCCTCAGAACCGATAGGCAGGATATGTTCAAAATAAGTGCCTTTTAGCATTTTACGTAGTAAGCCTTCGCCCACAAATGGTTTGTCATCATTTAATGTTTTGGCTGCTTTCAAAAGATGGCGGATGTCGTATTGTAGGGGATTAATATCCGGAACCTGCTTGTTTAAGTTCAGCAGTTCGTATACCGCAATACGTGCGGTACGTACCGAGCTTTCCATGGTAAAGACAACGTCATTGTTGGTTTCGACAAACTGACCGATCAAGCCCAGGTTTTTACATCCTTCAGGTACGACTCTCGGACGGTCGCCTTTTGCTCTTGGCATAAACATCGAGGTGATGTAAGGCATAAATGTCGTACGTACAATCGTATTTTTGATAACATCGTCCAGTTGATCAATAATGCCCAAATGGTGACATAGTTCGGCTAAAATTTCATCTCCAGTACATTGTGGCATTGGCTTTTTGATGTAATTTCCTTCTTTATCCATAAATAAGGCATATACCCATAAGACAAGAACATCATCCGGTTGGCCAGGGAAATGTGGCTGTCTATTACAGGTGAAACTCATCAGCCAATCAGAATCGGTAATGGTAATAATACCGCCAGTGACTGTTTTGCCGGAATAAGGGTCATTGACAGAATATTCTTTTAGTTTTTCGACTAAAGCCGAAGGTTTACATGTCAGGGTCGCAGACTCCCATGCTGATTTTTCGATGTTACTGCAGAACTTTTCGGGTTTACCAAAGATGGCGGATTTGGCAGCCAGATTTTTCCAGAGTTTCCAGCCTGCACTTTGACCGCTGCTGCTGTTGTCGATAGCGATGATCGGTGCATTTTTGTTGTCGCCGTAGAAGGTATCTTCTGTCATTGATCCAGTTGTCACAATGACGAAGTCGTCTTTTCCGATTGGAATTTTTACCTCTTTACCGTCTTGTTCTGTAATCAGGGCCTCCACAACTTTTCCATCGGTATTGCTTTGGATATCCAAGTCTTTGACTAACACATTGAATCGAATGTTTACACCTTTGCTTTGGAGTACTTTGCGCAAAGGGGTCACAAAGGTGTCGTATTGATTGTATTTCGGGAATACGAGTGATGAAAGATCATTCAATCCGTCTATCGCATGTAAAAAGCGGTGCATGTACAATTTCAGCTCAAGTAAACTATGCCAGTTTTCGAAAGCGAACATGGTACGCCAGAAGGTCCAGAAATTGCTGGATAAAAATGACTCGCTGAAGTAGTCTTCGATGGTTAAGTCATCTAAATCTTCTTTATTTTTGAGGAGCAATCGAATGATGGCCAGCTGATCCATTTTGCCCAATCCAAACTTGCTGAAGTCTTTTATCTCACCAAGTTTATGAATAAGCCTTGCTTTGGAGTAGTTGGAGTCGTTGTCATTGATCAAACGGTACTCGTCCAGAACACTGTAGGGGGCAGGCATTTCCAATGCAGGAATGTCCTGAAACATATCCCAAAGATTTTCGTAGGTCATATCCATTTCCCTACCACCGCGGATGACATAGCCGTCGGTTGCATTACCGGCGCCATCTAACGAGCCGCCTTCCACATGGAGCTGTTCAAGGAATGTGATGTTTTCAGCAGGAACATGACCATCTCGGATAAAATAGTAGGCTGCAGACATCCCTGCTATACCGCTTCCGACGATGTAAATTTTACTGTCTTTATATGATTTTGGTGGAATACCTTTATTGCGTTGATAATTTCCGATCTGATCAGAAAAGGGCATCGATTTTTTCGGTGTGTTACGTTGTTGTTCTTTGCTTGAATCGGGTTCATGATTTACATTTCCATATTCAGCAGATGCATTTAATACTTTGTCGAATTTTGAGGTGATTTCTTTCATGATTCTTATGTTTTTTTAATTGTTGAGTAAAGTTACAAAGACCACCTTAATCATTTGTGCCCTCAAATTCGCTATTGTTCTACCGAATTTCCTCTTTCTACATATTTTGTCGCTTTCGGTACTCTGATGGCGATAAGGTGGAGTATTTTTTGAAAAAACGACCAAATGCTGAGATGGAATTAAATCCGATTTCATAAGAAATTTCTGAGATAGTCTTTTCGGGATTCCCGAGCAGCACATAGGCTTCTTTAAGCACACGCTCATCAATAATTTCATGTGGTGTTTTACCTGATGCTCTTTTAACAATCTGAATGAGGTATTTGTTTGAAATAAATAACTGGTCGGCGTAATATTGTACTTCTTTGTATTGATTGCTATGTCGCTGAACCAGGTCTGTAAACTTATAGAACAGGTTGTTGGTCTCTTGTACACTTTCCGTTGTATTATGGTCTTTAGAGACCAATTCGTCGGCGATCTCTAACAGGAGATTAAAGATGATCGTGCGGATGATATCTGCTGTAAAATGTGTTGTTCTTAAGGTAACTTCTTTGAAGTAGTCCATTAATTTTAACAGCTTGTCAATTTGTTTATCTTGGGAGCTGACAATGGTAAAGGTCGAATTTTTAAAAAGCCCCAGTTGTTCGATAAAGAATGGATTGACAATATGTTTAAGCAGGAATGCTTTGTCAAAAAAGAGTAGCTTCATTCTAAAGTCGGCGCTGACCTGCGAAAACCGGATAATTGTTGTTGGGGCGGATATGAGGATATGGTTTGTCGAGATATGGTATTCCTGATTGTCTACCTGAATATTTATATCGCCCGCTGTACAGATACAGATGGCATAATAATCAATACGAAAAGCATTGCTTGGGTATTCAAAAATCGGATTTCCAGAAGAAATATAATAGGGGCGGTGGCAATTTACGCCAAAGAATGATAAGGTATCTTGAAGACTTTCGTGTGTATTATAAGTTGTTTTTACCTTAAACTTCATTGACTTTTTGTTCGGTTTGGGCATATACAGTTCCTATTGTTTTAAATATTCGAATGGGCTTTGTTTATTCGGATGCTGTCCGTTTGAGCATCAGCTTTTCTGTGGCAATATCGTCTTCTATCCCCACGAAGAAACTTTTGAATCCGAATTTATTCAGTAGTCGTCTCGATGCGGTGTTATCGGGATCAATAATACCAATCACATCTTTACCTGGATTTAATGTTGTGGCAAGGGCTAGCATCGACTCGCAAATCTGTGTTCCCAGCCCCTTTCCCCAATGTTCTTTGCGGAGCAAATAACCAATTTCGAATACACTTGGATCTTTTTTGTAGTTAACAAGCTTACAGTCGCCTAAAAGCTTTAGCGTATCCGCTTCGATTACTTTAAAATAGCCTAAATCAGGATCCTGGTTGATTTCTAGAATCGAATCGAACTTTTTCCGGGCCTGCTCTTCGGACAATCCTTTGCCGGTAATGTATTTCATGACATCATCCGCTTTAACCAAGTCGTGGAAAGCGTCAAAATCTTCCGGAAGATATTTTTTGAATAGAAGTGTATTGTACATGGCTAATGTGTTTATTTACAAGATAAGGTTGTTTTCTCTGAAATCAAATTATCGGAACCTAAATCATCATCTTTCTGTCTTATTTAACTTTTTCATGATTTTAGTTCTCCAATTTAACTTACATTGCCTTTCTGTAAAGCGGAAGGGAAGCTTTTATAAGAATGCTATTCCGTAGCGATACGGTGTAAATAAGAATTTTTAGAGGGAGATAATCGTTATGGAAATAAGAGCGGCAAGTGGAGCCGACTATGCGGCAATCCTGCGCATTTGGGAAAATTCGGTTCGGGCAACACATGATTTTTTGAAAGAGGAGGATCTTCAGTTATATAAGAGACTGATCCCAACCGAGTATTTACCACAATTAAAGGTCTATGTCATCGATGACGCTGGACAGCCTACTGCTTTTTTCGCTGTCTCCGATGATAATCTAGAAATGTTATTTGTGGATTCAGCCTACAGGGGAAAAGGTATTGGGACTGTGGCACTACAGTATGTGCTGGATAAGCTCCAGGTGTATAAAGTTGATGTCAATGAGCAAAATCAGCAGGCTGTTGATTTTTATCTGAAAAAAGGATATCAGCTTATCGGACGCTCAGCTGTAGATGGTATGGGCAAATCCTATCCGATCTTGCATTTACATCACGAGAGCGCTATTAATGGATCGAAATAATTTTAATAAAATGAAATAACTCATGATACAAGGTTTATACGAAACGCATATTCAGGTGCGGGATTTAGCTAAGTCTGTCGCATTTTATACGGAGGTACTGGGATTACGTGTGGCACATCGTGATCCGACACGTCCTATTGTTTTTTTATGGATTGGAACCGGCAAAGACTATATGTTGGGCCTGTGGCAGGAAGAAACAAACTTTCAACCGAGACATTTTGCTTTTAGAGTGGATAAAGAGGATATCTTGAACTATGCCGTGGACTATCTGAAAACACGTGACCTGACACCTTATAATTTTTTAAAGGACGGGATCGAAGCACCGATGGTCTTTGCATGGATGCCTTGTTTTCCGGAGCTACCGAGGCCATGATCCGATGTTTATGATACTGACGGAACAGGGCCGCTATAACTGTTTTTAGTCCTTCTTTGGCATAACCCTGTTGCTGGAATTCTTTTTTTATGGTACAGCCCAATTCCACCTGCAGGTGTTCAGCACCAAAAAAATGAACGCCAATATCGCCGATTACAGCCTTTGCTATTTTGTCGGTCATAACGAGCTGAAACCAGGACTCTGGAAGATTGAACGTGTTTGGGTTTTTTGCTATAAATTCATCGACTTCTGCCAAAGAGTCTGGAATCCAGCCCTGGTATTTATTGGTTTCTTTATCTGAACGATACCCGAATATTGCCCGACTGTCTTCCGGCATGATGGGCCGAATCGCTAATCTTTCTGAATCAATGCGCATGGTTTAACGTTTTGAAAATCTGGCTATCGCTTCTTCACGCGTACCTACAAAATTGATTTTTTTTGATTTATTGCTTTCGTAGATAAAATCGTTTAAACTTTTGCTGTTGTATTTGGAGAAATCGCCAACGATGGCAATGTCAAAGCCATACTGCGTATATTTTTGAAGAATTTCACCGGCAAGTTTTGTTTTAAGTTCGAAGAAGTCATCCGTGATGTTCTCTTGATAAATAATTGCTTTGTATGCTTCTTGCGCGCCACAGTCGACCATAATCTGTAGACCATCATCGAGATTATGGATAAAGACGCCTGAACCTTTAACTTCAGCAATGTTTTCGTCACCTAGCTGAATAATAGTGATTTCCATTTTTTTTGTTGTGTCGTTTGAAAAATATATTTGTGGGATCAGATTCCATGATCCATTGCACATCGTTGGGATATGCTGTTGAAAATGATCCGAGATAGCGGATAAATAGGTTTTAACCTGCAAATTCTTTCAGCATATTGATTGTTGGACAGAAGAACAGGGAGCCGGTATGTGCTGTACTAAAGTCTAGTATTCTATCGTAATTTCCTTCGGGTTCACCGATAAACATTCTGTTCAGCATCAATTGTACGGTACTGAATGTGCTGGCGTAAGCGATAAAGTATGTTCCCATTTCATTTGTTGCGATTTGCCCAAAAGGCATATTGTCGCGCACAATCTTTAAATCGTCACCGACATTGGCCAGGGCCGAATGAGAATTGGCCGGTTTTTCATCGTCGCTCATCTCAATATCGTTTGCTTTGCTTCTGCCGATGACCTTTTCCTGATCGGCGACGGGTAAAGAACGCCAGGCATTCATGTCATGAATATATTTTTGCACAAATAAATAGCTTCCACCCTTATAGGCTGCATCCTCATCACCTACGATACCAAAGAAAGCACGATCCTCACCAAGGGGATTTTCCGTTCCGTCGACGAAGCCCAAGATACTTCGCCCATCCCAATATCTGAACCCATGAACTTCCTCCTTGCAATCCGCAACGGGATTTAATAAGGCTGCTATTTCGGTCGCCATGTCAATGCAATAGCTTTTTTCATAAGCACGAATATGGAAATGTAAATCTCCGGGGGTAGCCACAGCAATATGTTTTTGACCGATGATAGGTTCGAAAGGAACCAATTCCTTTGGCATAGGTTCGTTGAGTTCAAGCTTTTTCCAGGCATGGTGGCTTATGCCCAATACCACGCTTGCTTTCACAAGATTTGAACGTACCTGTGCCGAATTGTTGAGATTGACAACCAATGCACATAAGCGTTGGAAGACATCCTTAATGACCACATTTTCGTGGAAATTCCATACCATAAACACCGTATTGTTGCTCGGTGTATCGATGACATTTTGGGCCTGATGATCCATAAGATAAGTTGTTGTGTGTTGTACAGCCTTGCTAAGCTACAAATAAAATCGGTTGTACGGATAGACTTTTTGATTACTCGAATGCGGTTTTTTGATATAGTTTGACGATTTCATCAATGACCAGATCCGGTTCGTCATAAAAGACATGATGCTCCGCATTTTGAGCCAAAAGATAACGTCTATTGTTTTTTTGATCTGCAAATTTTTTAAGGGCAGCAATAAATAAACTGCGATCGGGTTCTTCAAAAGGCGATTTTCCTGAACCAATGACAGTCATGGGGACATTGATTTTTCCTGCAACCTCATGTAAAACAGCCGTTGACGCTTCGTAGTTTAAAACGAGATGATAGAACCCTAGGCTTTCTTTTTTGATGTTATCAAGTTCACTGGCATATTCGCTCTTCAATGATTTGGATCGCTCCATGGTCATGAGATAAGGGGAGACAATATCGATCATTACTGTGCCAACAACCTGAGCGGGATTGGAACCATCATTTCCCGCTCCAGATTCAAAGACAATGGGGATACCTTTTCCTTCCATTAAAGTGAAATGAAGGCTATGGTTGCCTACATTGATCATGGTATCCCTGAGCTGTGCTTTTACGGCCAGCCCGGGAAGTGTCAGTAGGAGGAAAACGGATAAAAGGAGATTATACTTTAGCCTGTACATCGTTCATTTTAAGTGTCATGCTTGTCGCTTCTGTCTCGATCCATTGGCTGTATTCGGCGATAGCCTGTAAGCGAAGTTCGTCGGAGATATACCCTTCCGTAACCATTTGTCGCGATTGGGCGACTTTGTTCCAGATGGCCAGATTGGTATCAAAGTTAGCTTCTCCTTTTTTGTAGGTCTGATCGGCATTGATAACCTGAACAGAATGGAAACCTGCTTCCTGGAGCAGTGCAGCGACCTCATCAGCAACACGATTGTTCATACCTGCATCTGCTCTCCACTTCAGGAAAGTATGGTAAAATGTGAGCATGCTTTCCGGAGGGGCGGGGTTCCATTCAATGGCGGTGTGATTGTAGTCTAAAATAGAAATTTGTCCTCCGGGCTTTAACCAGGATTTGAATAAGCCCAATGCCCTGGGAATATCACTTAACCATTGCATGGTGCGCGGCGTTATAATCAGGTCGAAAGGATGTGGAGGCTGATAATCAAAAATATTGCTGCAGACCAGGTTCAGATTTTGGGTGCTACCATAGTGCTCATTGCCACTGTCGATAAATGACTGTGTATTATCGAGCCCGGTTATAGTTCCGTCGCCGATATAGCTTGCTACCTCATTCGTGAGCGTTCCGGTACCACAGCCCACGTCCAAGATTTCCATGCCAGGAGATAGTAAGGGAATAATCGTTCTATAATCGAAGGATAATGTTCTTCTTTCAAATATCTTATTGGCCTGTTGGTCTTTTCTGTCGATAAATTTCTCTTTCATTGGATTTGGTTTAGTTGACTGTAAATATAGCTTTTGCTTTCCGGTTAAAAAAAAATCTATTCGTTTAACCGTTTTTGTTACGCTAATCAGACCAACAGTTGATGGTATTCCTTGATTTGTTTATGGTTACTATCAGTCGAATATCCTATTCTCCATTAAGAGGGATATAATAATCTTTTTACAAGGTATTAACAGGGGGTTAACTGGGGATTTACCCCTGCTAACCCCCTGTTAACCCCCTGCAATATCCCTGTTATTATGTAAACTGATGTAAAGCAATTTCAAAGCTGTATCGGACGATAAAAGAGGGCCATTTACTGCTTTATGACGATCATGTACTATTTTGATAGAAACAGTGATACTTTGCGATTAATACCCTAATTAGGAAATTATTTTATGTCGTTTCGTTGTTTTTTTAATAATAGTTTTTTATATTGTTGTACAACAGCACTCGTGCCGTTGCAATTACACTAAGATATCCTGATTTTATGCGAAAAGTATTCAAAGTTCTCACGCTAACGTATTGTGCTGTTTTTCTTTCAGCCTGTTCTTCCAACTATCTCATGACATTCAATGGGGAGAATGTAAAAAAAGATGAAGACAAGGGAACGTTTTCATTTAATAATGATACAGTACAAATTGATTATTCCTTTGCCGACAGAAATGGTCGAATTTACCTTCGAATAGAAAATAAAATCGATAAACCGATCTTATGGGATCTTAAAAATTCGGCCATGATTATTAATGGTAAAACGCAAGGTTATTCTGTTGAACAAGCTGCTTTTAATGGAAAGATGAATGCTTCGGTTTACGATATAAACGCTAGTAAATCCACTATATTCAATGATACTTGGGTAAACGGTTCTATCACAGGATCGGTAAGTTTGCCTAAAGATGTGGTGCTTATCCCACCACATGCCTATGTGGATGGGCATTATTTTGATTTTAAAAACGATGTTAAATCCATTGTACGATCATCCCAAAAAGAAAAAGTGTATATGTATGATATGAATGGCGAGAGTTTTGCGGTAAAACTTGCTCGATTTGAAGGCGCTGATTCACCTTACAGTTTACGTAGTTATTTAAGTTATTCGATTTTAGAAGATGGTAAAGCCATTGTTAAAACTACGGAGCAAAAATTTTATGCTGCCCAGCTTTGGCAGACCGGTTCAGTAGCGCTTAATAATATTATTGAACTGTATAATAAGCGTGGAGACGTGCTGGCTGTTAAGGAAAAAAAGGGGCAGGAGGCTATGATCGTTGGCGGGGCCTTAGCACTAACTGCAGCAGCAGCAGCAATTGACCCGAAAGCAGCTGAATAGTGCTTGTCAAAAAGGCATTTCAAATAACCTGTTTAAGGCTGCCCAACCCTTTAAATTTATGGGCATTTAAATTAGAAAAACCGAATAAATTAGAAAGACCGAATCCGGTTATGGGTTCGGTCTTTCTTTTGTTTAGGAATTAGGAGATGTCCTATTTGACTGATGTACCGTCTATAATCTCTTCATCCGCTTTGCTGACCAATTTGGTGTCTTGTTTTAAGTCGCCAAATATTTCGATCTGACCATCGATGCTGCGTCCTTTCTGTACAGGAATACGTTGTGTTTTGTTCGAAACAACAGCAATCACAAAACTTCCTTCGCCCGAAGTAAATACGGCTGATTTCGGTACAACAAAAGTACTATCCTGAGATGTTAAAGGCAATTCGACCTCTGCAACCATGCCCGGCAATAACTTGTTGTCGGTATTGTTAATGTCAATTTCTACCCGTTCGGATCTTAACCGGCTGTCCAGGGCACCCGATTTACGAGCGATCTTACCCGAGAAGGTTTGCCCCGGCAATGATTTGACGGTAAATTGTAAGGGCTGGTTTTCGGTCAGGAAACCCGAATATTGTTCCGGAACAGCAACGGCTAACCTCAGTTTGCGTTGTTGTTGAATGGTCATGATGGGCATTTCCGAACCACGGCCAGCTGGACCAACATAGGCGCCTTGATTGACATTTCTTGTTGCGATGACACCGTCGAAGGGTGCTCTGATTTCCAAATAATTCAAGAGGTTTTGTACTTCTGCATAGGCTGATTTAGCGGCTTGGTACTGGGCAAAATCAGCATTCTTTTTTGACTCAGCAACCTCAAGATCGAGTCTAGCCACAGTTCCTTCCACCTTGCTGGTTTCGAAGAGTCTATCGTAAGTGCTCTTTGTAGCCATATAAACTGCTTCTTGCGATTTGAGCCGCGATTTTGCAGCAGATAGCTGTGAACTCAATTCGGGAGCTTCCAAGACAGCCAACAACTGGCCTGCATGCACTTTACTGCCGATGTCCACATTGAGGCTTTTGACATAGCTACTGACCTTGGCGTAAATTTCGACCTGCTGGAATCCCGTGATTTCCCCAGGGATCTGCATTTTATTGGTTAATTTCTGTTTGGAAGGTACAAATGTCTCCATTGCCGGAGCTGCAGCTTCGGGACTTTCTTTTTTGACATTTTCCTCGGCTGCCGAATGGCATCCTGCTAAGGATGCGATCAGGCCGGCGATAGATAATATTTTGAACAAATTATTTTTCATATTTTATAGATTATACTGCTTTTACGATAAAGGTTTTAATGCGGCAATATAGTGTTTACTTTCTTTGTCTTCAGGATCTAATGAGATCGATTGTGTACTGCTTTTTTCTTGCGCCCAAGCAAATATGAGCGGTAAGATGACGAGTACGGCAAATGTTGAAAATAGTAATCCGCCAATGACGGCTCTACCGAGTGGTGAAACTTGTTCACCACCTTCACCATGGCCAATGGCCATAGGGAGCATGCCTACAATCATGGCTAAACTGGTCATGATAATGGGTCTAAGCCGTAAGGATGCTGCCTCACGAGCGGCAGCCAGCGCATCTCCATGATGCCGACGGATATGTTCGGCATTGGTGATGAGGAGAACAGCGTTCGCAATGGATACACCCACCGACATGATAATCCCCATGTAGGATTGTAAGTTGAGGGTAGATCCGGTTAACAACAATAGAAGTAATGACCCCAGCACCACCGCAGGAACTGTGGTGAGTACAACCATAGAAACTTTGAACGATTGGAAATTGGCTGATAGCATCAGGAATATAACGATAATGGCAACAGCCAAACCAGATTCAAGGCTGCTCATGGTTTCTTCCAATACTTTTCCGAGGCCTATTTGCTCCATGGATAATCCACGCGGGAGTTCACCAAGGGCTTTGATACTACGTTTTACATCTTTGGAGGCTGTTTTCAAATCGGTATGATCAATATTTGCTGTAACTGATACATAGGGCATCGCGCCCAAATTGTCATTTTCTCCATAAGTGAAGGACGGTGTGATGGTTGCAACGTCGCTCAGTATTGGTCGCGCCGAATTTTTCAATAAAGGGATTTCACCGATTTCTTTCTCATCTTTCATTTTATCGATGGGAACCTGAACTTGGACATTATACGAGAGTCCTGCTTTTTCATCGATCCAGGTGTTTTTTTCGGTATAACGCGAAGATGAGGTGGACGCGATAAGCGATCGTGTCACTTCGCTGAGATCGATACCCAATTGTGCAGCTCTAATGCGATCTATTTTAATATCGTACGAAGGATATTTAATGGATTGTGCTAATTGTACATCTCTAAAGTAGGGGATGGCTTTTAGTTCCTCGATCAATTTTCCGGCGTACTTTTCGTTGTTCTTTTTGTTTTTTCCTGCTATCCGAACTTCAATAGGGGTAGGCGACCCCTGGCTTAATACTTTATCCGTAAGTTCGATCGGTTCAAAGGATACCTGTACATCGGGAACTGCTGCTTTCAGGCGTTTTCGGTATTCATCACGGAAACTGTCCATATCATGATGGTAGTCTTTCAGTGCTATTTGGAAAACAGCTTCATGTGGACCGGCCATGAAAAGATAGATCGGCGATACTGAAAACTGCCCGGGGTGCTGACCGATATAGACAGAAGATATGCTAATATGTTCTTTGCCAACCAGTTTTTCCAGTTCGGCCAGCGCCAGTTTTGCTTTTTCTTCGGTGCGTTCGATACGTGTACCTTCAGCGGCACGAAGGCGCATTTGAAACTGGCTGGAGTTGACTTTCGGAAATACATCCTGGCCTATCGTGGAAAGTAAAATGACAACAAGACTTAGCGCTCCAAGCAGATAGATCACCGTAATGGTTTTCTTTCTTTTGAACAAGCGATCGAGCATTTTCATGAATCTGTTTCTGAACCGTTCAAAAATACTGATCTTTCCATCGTTGTTAAAGTCGTCACGTTCCACCAATAGTTTCTTCTGATTCAAGGTATCCTGTTCGGATTCTACGGTCAGTCCAGATGCTGCAAACTGGGCTTCATCTGCATTTAAACCCTCGGATTTGGTCGCATGTGGAGCCTTATGGGCATGATCTTTCATAAACCAGTTTGCCATGATGGGAACGAATGTCTGCGAAAGAAGAAAGGATACGATCATCGAAAATCCAATGGACAGGGCCAAGGGAAGAAATAGCGAGCCCGGAATTCCCGTCATGGTAAATGCAGGTGCAAATACGGCTAATATACAGAGCAGGATCAATAATTTTGGTAAGGCGATCTCCTTACAGGCATCCCAGATAGCCAAGGCTTTGGGTTTACCCATATCCAGATGCTGGTGTATATTCTCGATCGTTACCGTACTTTCGTCGACCAAGATACCAATAGCCAGGGCTAGTCCGCTGAGGGACATGAGGTTGATGGTCTGCCCGAAGAGTTTCAGAAAGAGCACTCCGGATATCACGGATATCGGTATGGTCAGGATAACGATCAGCGCGGCTCTTCGATCACCTAAAAATAGGAGCACCATAAGTCCGGTCAGGATAGCTCCGATGGCACCTTCGGTAATCAAACTCTTTACCGAATTGATGACATAAACGGATTGATCAAATTCATACGATAACTTGACGTCGTCGGGTAAATTCTCCTGAATTTTTGGTAAAGCTGCTTTTAAGTTCTGGACGACTTCCCATGTGGAGGCATCGCCAGCTTTGGCAATACTGACGTATACGGAGCGCTTGCCGTTGACCAAGGCGTAGCCTGCAGTAACATCAGCTCCGTCCTTTACCGTAGCGATATCTCCAAGGTAAAGATTTTGTACACCACCTTTAAATAGCGGGATTTTTTCAAAATCTTTGACCTCTTTAATGGTATTATTGGTCGGCGTAATGTAGTTTTTATCCTGAATGCGTACGTTTCCTGCCGGGGCAGTTTGATTGTTCAGTCTTAGCGCTTCTACAACCTGATCGGGCGTCATATTGTGGTTCCGCATTAAATCGGGATCAACGTTGACCTCAATTGTACGTGGACTTCCCCCAAAAGGAGGGGGCGACAGTAGACCAGGGATTGACGTAAACGATGCCCGGACATAGACGTTGGCTAGATCTTGTAGTTCGTTGTTAGAACGCTTGTTACTGCTCAATACCAGTTGGCCTACAGGGAGGGATGAGGCGTCAAAGCGAATGATGAACGGCGGTTGTGAGCCTGGAGGAAAGGAGGCTTGGATCCGATTGGCCAGGGCACTTAGCTCGGCTGCAGCCTGGGCCATGTTGGTGTCTTCGTAATACGATACTTTCATTAAGGTCAGACCTTGAATATTCTTGGTCTCAATAGACTTGACCCCATTGGCAAAAAGAAGGATATTGACGTAGTTTTTGGCAAAATAAGATTCCATTTGATCCGGCGAATAGCCACCAAATGGATGGGCAATATAAATAACCGGAAGGTTCATTTTTGGCAGGATATCCACCTTGATCGATCGAACGGCACCTATGCCAAAGACAATAAGTCCCAATACGAGTACGAGGATGGATATCGGCTTGCGTAAGGCAAAACGTATTAAATTCATGTAATGTTATTTATAGTTCTTTGTTGAAAATATCAAAATCTCCCGCAGCTGCGGCTTTTAGTAAAAGCGACTGCCAAAGATTGATGTGGACGATCTCTCGATCGGTTTCGGCTCTATTTAGTGTATAAAGGGTCTGCGTCACGTCGACAAGTGTCGCTAGGCCGTTTTTATACATCGTCATTTTTTGATTGTAAGCTTGCTGAGCTGCCGACACTTGTCGGGGAGCTTCTAGATCACTTTTTAGGGCCAATTGGATTTTCACATCAGCGGCATCCAGCTGTGCTGTCAATTGGGCTTCGGCAGTTTGGTATTCTTCTCTCAGGGCATCATTCGTAAAGCGCTGTGCACTGATTTTTTTATTGATACGCGCAATCGAAGTCAGATTCCAGTTTATGCCCAATCCCAAGAGATAATTTTGCCTACTGGGACGAACCCCTTTCCAATAATTTGTGCTATATGCTTGTAAATCCGTAATGTAGTCGCTCTTAAAACCAGATCCCCTTGTCTGAAAGACCCCAAAGGCACTTACAGTGGGAAGATACTCTTTGGTTGATAGTTTCAATTGTTGTTCGCCAAGTTCAATTTTACTTTTATAAAATTGCAGCATAGGATTACTTTCAATCAAGTTGCCTGAAAGCGGAGTTAGCTGTATAGGTGTTTTCTGAACCAGAACAGTATCTATTTCGAGATTTTTCGCTGGAATCCCCATCAATACCGTCAGCTTATTGTTTTGCTCCTTAACATTTTCACGGGCCTGATTGAGACTGATTTTTGCGCGCGATACTTCCGCTGAAGCAAGCGTAGAATCTACTCCGGGTAATATTCCGTTTTTTACTTTGGTGGCAGCAATATTTAAAAATACCAGTGCGCGATCCAGATTCATCTGTTGATTTTTTTCCAATCGTTGACTAGCCAATAAATTGAGGTAAGCCGCAGCGATCTTGATTTTATGCTGGAACTGTTCCTGACCGAGATCGGCCTGTAGTCGTTTGGTATCGGATTTGGCCAATTCGATACGTTCTTTTTTTCGTCCAAAGGTGTAAATGTCCCAATTGACATTGGCTAAGTAAAGCGCACCAAATGCGGCATTCCAATTTTGTTCTGGAAGAGCGGCTCCCGAAGAAGCTACACCCAGCCCACCAAATCCATACAGCGGACCATTTTGTCCGTTGACTGTTCCAAAGTCCTGTTGGGCTACGATGTTCAGATTGGGCCAAAAGTCGCGTTTGACTTGTTCATTGGTCTGCAGGGAGGACTGGAGATAATATTCCTTTGCCTTGATATTTCCATAATTTGCAAGACCCTGTTCTACGGCGTCGCGCAGTGTAAGCGTCTGAGCGAAGGAGGAGGATGTCGCAAGTGACACAGCCAATGACAGCACTAAATTCAATTTCAGCATAGGTTATCTATCATTTTATGGACACGAAGATAGCGATGAGCTAGGCTGTAAGGCCCCTTTTAAATGATCTATCGTGTTTAAAAGTGACCAATTTAATTCGTCATTTATTTTTCTGCTGTTATAAACTTAAAACTCTTACTTTGTAACAGAATTTTAACAAAAAAAAAGGATTATGAGAAAGGTTTTGGAGAACAAGATGATACAGGAAGTCGTCCTATTGATCTTTTCGTTTATCCTCTTTACGTTGAACGACTGGATTTTGATCCTGAGTTGGAAGGGATTTTTGATGGGGGTGCTCTATTTCCTGATCCTTTATGCGCATGCGCAACTAAATCGCTTTTTTCTATTGCCATTACTGCTTAAAAAGAATAAACCCCTGTTGTATATTCTGGCTTCGGTGGCAACGCTGCTGATTTTTGCACTGATATTAAAAGAGCTGACGGATAACGTCATTTACAAGAATTGTTTTCTCTACAAGAATCTGGTTCAGAAAACATTCCATTATCAATTTGGTGTATTATTGGGCTCGTTGATCTGCATATTGGGCAGTATCCAATTTATCGAATTTTACCGCTTTCAACGGGTGAAGACCAGACGCGAACTGCTTTCCAATCAAACGCAACTGTCGCATTTAAAAAAGCAGCTCAACCCACATTTTCTATTCAACACGTTAAATACCATTTATGGTATTAATCTAAAGTATCCGGAACGTACTTCTGAATTGATCATCAAAGTGTCTCAGCTGCTTCGTTATCAAATGGAGAGCAGTGAACGGGAGTATGTGCCTATGGATGATGAAATTGATTTTATTTCAAGTTATATTGAACTGGAACGCGAGCGGTTAGGCTATCGAACGAAAATTGAATTTGACTATCAAAAAGAGGAAGATATCAATTATCAGATAGCGCCAATGTTATTGATTACTTTTGTGGAAAATGCTTTTAAACACGGAACCTGCAGTATTGAAGATTGTTTTGTACATATTTCAATCAAGATTGAAAAAGGGAACTTATATTTGCATGTCCGAAATTCTGTTCCGGTCAAGAAAAGGAATGTGTTTTCGGCGAAAATAGGTTTGGAAAATACAATAGCGCGATTAAAACTTTTGTATCCTAATCGGTATACATTAACGACAAATTCCAAAAAAGAGGAGTATGAGGTGTCATTGGTTATAAATCTTTAAACAATGAATAAAAATAGCTGTATTGTGGTTGATGACGAACCTGCGGCGCATTATGTCCTGGTAAATTATATTGAAAGAAGTACTGATCTGCAGTTGGTCGCTCAATGTTATAATGCTTTTGAGGCATTGGATTTTCTTCGGGAGAACAAAGTAGATTTAATCTTCCTGGATATTGAAATGCCCGAAATTAATGGGATGGAGTTTCTGAAGATGCTGGATAACCCACCCAAAACGATTTTGACAACAGCATATTCCGAATACGCATTGGAGAGTTATGATTACGGCGTTGTTGATTATCTGTTAAAACCTATTTCATTTCCCCGTTTTTTTAAGGCTGTTCAACGTTTTTTATCCTATAACACGACTGTGTCGCCCCAGGAAGAAGAACCCAAATCAATTAGTATACGCATGGATGGTCGTATTATTGACGTTAAATTATCGCAGATCGATTTTATCCAGAGCTTTGGCAATTACGTAAAAATTGTTACCCCGGGACAAACTTTTTTAACAGCAAGCACCACCCAACAAATTCTCACACAGGTGCCAGCATCAAAGTTTGTCCGTATCCACAAATCCTACATTGCTTCGATCAATAAGGTGATCAAATATGAGCATGGAATGGTACAGATCAATAATACCTCCCTTCCGGTCGGTATTACTTTCCGTCGAGAGTTACAGGAGCGGCTAGCCAATAAATAGGTCTGAGCGAATGGAGGTCTTGTTGCTATGAGCGAGTCAGGTGACTACCATTTCTCTTTTAACAGCGTTTCCAACTGCCCAATTTCTTCCTGATACATGGTTTTCTTTCTAGTTCCGAAGTAAAGGATATTTTCGACAGGCGATGTCCCTTCCCAGATTAGTTTTATTTTCCCGGATGCAATTGCTTCAGCACATAGGAAGTCAGGAACAATCGAAAAGCCTGTATTGTTGCTCAAACAGCGTATGATGGAGCTAATATTGGGAACAATATAATTGGGGCTAAAGTCTGGATGTTCGCCAAAGTGTGTTGACCAGTAGTTTTTTAAATGATCCATATCGGCAGCCGTGCTATACCATAATTGTTTTTTAAGGAGTTGAGCTGCTTCTTTAATTTTATTGGCACTCAGCAGTGCTTCCAGTGTGGATGTATCCGTCTGACACCCTGCAATCAAGACAATACGTTCTTTTGAAAAAGCTTCATACTGTAGATTCTGTTGGTTTCCTTTTTGAGGCGTAATAATAAGATCCAATAAACCATTATCAAGATCCTGTTGCATCTGCGGATATTCTCCAAATTTGATAATTAAATTGAAGGGGAGCTGGGCAATATGTTCTTCGAGGGTGTACTGAAAGGTCTCAAAACACATTCCGATACTGATCGTTATACGTTCGTCCAATGCCCGTTTGTGAAAATGCTGTTCACCGGTTTCTAGTTTTTTAAGCGGATCAATAACATAGTTATACAAGATTTTCCCCTTTTCGGTCGGCACCATTCTTCGCGCAGAGCGATCAAAAAGCTTGTGCCCCGTAAATGCTTCCAGGGAATTCAGATGTAAGCTTACCCCCGGCTGAGAAATAAATAATTCCTGTGCAGCTGCAGATAATGTTCCGGTTTCATAGATTGCCTTAAATGTACGAAGCCATTCTAAGTTCCATTTCATAGTTATTATTTTTATGATACAAATATACAATTTAAATTATTTGTATGATTCAAAAATATGATAGAAATTTGTATTATCAATAATAAAAATTATAGAGATGAAAATATTTATTATCAACGGCGGACAGAAATTCGCACACTCGGGTGGTTCTTTCAATACCACAATAACAAATTGGACCGTTGAAACATTGGCTGAAAATGGATTTGAAACAAGGGTTACCAATATCAATGATGATTTTGATCCAATGGTTGAAGTTGAAAATTTTAAATGGGCAGACATTATCGTTTACCATTTTCCTGTATGGTGGTTCCAGGTTCCGAATCGTCTGAAACTTTATATCGATGAAGTCTTTACGGCCGGCCACAACAACGGTATCTATAAGAGTGATGGTCGATCGCGTAAGAATCCGGCAATTAATTACGGCACCGGGGGGTTGATGCAAGGTAAAAAATACATGGTGACTTCGAGCTGGAATGCCCCTGAGACAGCATTTACAATGGAAAATGAGTTTTTTGATCAGCATTCAGTTGATGCCGGTGTTTTATTCGGTTTTCATAAGATGAATCAGTTTGTAGGATTGGAACACCTGGGAAGTTTCCATTTTCATGATATGGAAAAGGGGGCATCTCAAGAACGTGTCGACAATTACGAAAAGGAATATAAACAATATTTGGAAGAGGTCTTCCATTTGGAAACTACGTTGAACTAAAAATTTATTGATCGATAAATCGCTTTATCCATGGCGTTATTGCGATGAAAAGAGTAAATTACCAAAATAAAATCAATAACATGAAGGTATATTTAACCGCAATTTTAAAAGCAGTTCCTGCACATCGGGAAGAAGTATTGGCATTATTGTTAGAAATGGTCGAGGCAAGTAGGAAAGAAGAAGCGTGTATACAGTATGATCTGCACCAGGTAAACAGTGATGAAAATCAATTTATATTTTATGAAATCTGGGAAGATCAAGCGGGCTTGGATGCGCATAATCAACAACCTTATATTGTGGCATTTGGAAAAGTGGCTGGTGAAAAATTACAGGAAACGCCTCAAATTATAGCAATGAATAAGATTGCTTAATTTACCATGTGGTCTGTCCGGACCTTATTGAGAAGATAGCAAACAACATGTGTAGTGGATGATTTGTGTGGGCCTAGGATATGAACTATAATTGAAGTATTGGTGGTGCCAAAATCATTTGTGTTGCCTAGATAGAGCGTGCTCTATTCTGATTTGGTGACGCGAATGATTTTGTTGGTACCTTGCTGAACAGCGACGTCGACTTTATTTCGTTGCGTGTAGCTCTGTTGCAGGAGATTCAATTTTTTGGTCAGCTGACCATCTTGATTATCTAGCCAGAAGGTAGCAGCCATGATACCAATTTGCACTCTGTAACTGGAATCAGTTTCCGGAACAAGCTGCTCGATAATCTGATGTTGATACCAGGTCAGTTTTTTGTTTTCTTTTTGGGAAACACAGCTGTACAGGAGAAATGCCAGAAGGGCGACATAGCCCATTTTTAGAAGTTTACTGCGTCTTAGGTCCATCAATAGTTCTTTGTGTTAATATCAAATCTACGATTTTTTATCCAACTAATGAATTACCTCTACGAATTTTTATGGCCTCATTTAAACAGTTATGCGCATTTATTGACCAGACTTCTCCTGTATGCACATTCAAGTAAATCTAAAAATGTATGAAGTTTATTGTTCATTTCGTTGTAATCATAAGCCTGAATTACGTCGGGTAATTGCACAAATTGGTGCAATTGGCTTTGGAGAAGGAGATCTTCTTCTGAAGCTATCAATAGCCGGACGACTTCAGTCGTGAGTTCCATATGGCATTGAAATCCGTAAACGAGATTTGTATAACGCACAATTTGCCTAGGGCAGCCGGCGCTACTTGCTAAGATTTCACTTTCAGGGGTAAGTCCAGGCATATCGTTGTGCCAATGTCCAACCGATAACGGGCTGCCAAAATGTGCTATTTTGGAGTCGTTTATTCCTGCCGCTGTAAGCGTGATGGGGAAAACCCCAATTTCTTTTTGTGGACTATGTTCATACTTTGCCAATAGCGCTTCGCCAATCAGTTGTGCGCCCAGGCATATACCAACAACTGCCTTGCCTGCATCAATACATCGGCGGATAAAGGCGATTTCGGCCTTAGCGTCAAAATAAGGGTATTCGGAAGGGGATGAATCTGGGCTTTGAGGTCCGCCCATAATGATCAATACATCGACGGAATCAATTTCGTCTGGCAGAAGGTCCTGTTGGTAGACCTGGGAAAAGGTGACCTCATGCTGTTGTTTTTCTGCCCAGGCTAAATAGGCTCCGGGTGCTTCAAAAACTTCGTGTTGTATAAAATGTATCCGCATTGGTTTTTATGTTATCGGTTTTCGTTCCAGTAATAACTATTTGGAGTAGGACGCTGTCCAAAAATTGCCGTTCCTACCCTGACAATCGTCGCGCCTTCCGCTATAGCTATTTCTAAATCCCCGCTCATGCCCATCGACAGTTCTTTCATCGATACATCAGGAATAGCTAGGGCTATAATTTGTTGTTGAATATGTCTAAGCAATTTGAAACAGGCTCGTACCTGTTCGGCCTCGGCACTCAATAGACCTATCGTCATCAATCCTTTAATCTTTAGTGTGTTTAATGTTGCTATTTGCTGTACTAGATCGATCACTTCCTTTGGAGCAGCGCCGTACTTGCTCTCTTCAAAGGAAGTATTCACCTGAATGAGCACCTCCATGGTTTTATCTTCTTTTAAAAGTCGTTGATGCAATTTTTCGGCAAGATCTATACGATCTATTGAATGGATGCAGGATACGTTGTATTTAAGCAGATCCTTGATTTTATTGGTTTGCAGGTGGCCAATAAAATGATTAACATGCGGAATAGTATTTAAATACTCAAATTTGTCTTTTAATTCCTGTACTTTATTTTCGGCAATTAAGGTTTGACCAGTTTGCAGTGCGATTTCGATACGTTCGGCAGGTACGGTTTTAGTCGCTAGCAATAATTTTACTTCGCGTGGGTCGCGCTGATTTGCTTTGCACGCTTTGTCGATACGCTGTTGTATAATGCGTATATTCTCTGTAATAAACTCATCCATGTTACGGTTGTATTGTTTTTTTCATCATAATATCGATTTGCTTATCGTCGCCCAGTTGAAATATATGCTTGTCGAATGCCACAAAGCCATTTTTCCGATAGAAATTGATCGCGCGGGAATTTTTTTCCCAAACACCAAGCCAGATAAATGAAACTGCTTTTTTTTGAGCTAAGACTAGTGCTTTCTCGAACAATAGCTGCCCCACTTTTCTACCGTGAAATTCCTGTAGAACATAGATGCGTTCAATTTCCAATGCCTGTGGGCTTTGGTTTTCGGTCTGCGCTTGTCCGGTATTTATTTTTAAGTAACCGATAACATTATTTTCTAAAACGGCGAAGTAAAATTCAGACTCATCATGGCAGAGCTCGGCCAATAATTTTTCTCTTGCAAAACCTTCCGTTAGATAAGTCTTCATGTTCTCTTCGGTGTTTGTGTCTGAAAAGGTCTGGATAAATGTTTCTTTTCCAATATGCTGCAGCAGGTCAATATCTGTTAGTTTTACTTTAGTGATGGCTATTTCGGTGTTATTTTTGTTCATTTTTTTCATTACTTATTGATCCATTTTTCATTGCTGCGGCAATATTTCTTTCGAGCTCATTGTCGCTATTTTTCAGAAAATCGCGGATACGCTGTTTTTCTGTTTCACTTTTATTTTGACCTAATTTTTTTTTGGCCCTGTAAATCCGTAACGACAAGTTCGAAGGCGATGATACCTCGCATCATGCCACTTTTGAAGCGATCGGAGAGATTGTTCCATTGTGTTAGATAAGCTTCGTCGTAACTGAGGATCATTTGCTCTAAAGCCTTGTTTATTGCTTTTTCCTCCGTAAGGATAGATGCAAGACCATAGGCATGAACCGCAATGTAGTCCCAGGTTGGTACACTTTCCTCCTTGTCGTAGTGCTGTGGCGAGATATAAGCATGTGGTTCGGAGAAAATGACTAATGACGGTGTATTTTCGATATAATTGGCTTGTTCGTTTGCGCGAGCGAAGTGTGATGTTAAAAGCAGCTGATCTTTATCTGTACGGATGTGGAAGGGGAGCTGGGTTGCTATTGGAATCCCCTCTTTAACCGATACGATGGTGGCAAAACTATATTGTTGCATAAATTCAACCTTTTCTGCGTAATCTTCGAACTGGAAATGTTTGGGTACATACATGCAAATAGCTATTTCTTGATTTAATTCAAAATTACGGCCAATGGGTGCAAATGAGCTAGTCCAAATTGAATAATGTAGCTGGTCCAGTGTTCATTTATTGCGCTTGCTTAAGTATATTTACGTTAAAAGATAAGCAAAAAAAGACGCCAAAAATGGAGAAATATGAGCTAAGACGTTTAGAAATAGGAGAATGGCAGCAATACAAAAAGATAAGACTGGAGGCCTTATCTTCTGCTCCTGAGGTGTTCGGTAGCAATTATCAAAAGGAAGCGGCTTATAGTGATGCCGAGTGGATGGCCTTACTGGGCAATCCCAAGTGTGCGATATTCGGTTTGTATAACCAAGAATTATTGATTGGGCTGACTGGTGTCGTGTTGGATCGGACGGATGAATCAAATGCGATTTTGATCGCGTCTTTCATTCAGGAAGGCCATAGAGGCCGGGGGTTGTCCCGCTTGTTTTATGAAGCGCGTATAACATGGGCACGTGAACAAGGCTGCCTCCGGATTACGGTATCTCATGGGGTTGGTAACGAAGCCTCGAGAGCTGCAAATCAATCGTTTAACTTTGCGTATACACATTCAAGAGATGTCGTTTGGCCTGATGGGGTCAAAGCAGAAGAGCTGATCTATGTTTTGAATCTTTAGTTAACCTGCTTCCTGCTGTTGATCAATTACTGCGTTCAGTCCGGTCTGAACGCAGCAACTGATCTATAAAATACAGCGCATGGAAACAAGCTTTAAAGTTCGTTTTCGTGCGAACTGTTGGGTGCTTTCGGATTATATTGCTGGACATGATCAACTTTGGCAAATAGGTGTGGACCATTCATTTCAATTCCTGCCGCTAAAAAGTCATCGAGGATCAATTGAAAAATTTCAGATTTTGCCAGTTCAATTTCCGCGGATCTAGCGATGTAGACATTCAGTTCATATAAAACATAAAAGTCGTCTAATTTTTTTTGCAAGACGAATGGGGCAGGACTAAGGTTGACTCTTTTTATTCGTGGCGGGATGTTCAGCAGCAATTCGTGGATACGTTGCCAAGGTTCTTCATAACCGACTGTCAATTCCACCTGAAAACAAATTCCCTCTTCAGAGAATGTCGAATAATTGACGGTATTTCCCGAAAGTACCGAGGAATTGGGAATGGTAATTTCTTCATTTTTTATCGTTCGAAGCCTGGTTACCAGGGGGGATTTTTCGATAACAACGCCCGTTTTGTCGGCGATAGTGATACGGTCTCCGATACGGAAAGGACGCATATAGGTGATCACAAGCCCCGCTATGATATTGGAAATCGCAGAAGATGACCCCAAAGAGAACAGGACACCAATAAATACGGATATTCCTTTAAAGATATCTGAATTTGCGCCGGGTAAGTAAGGGAATATGAGCACCAGCGTGAAGGCTTGGAGCAGAAAACGAACAATAGTAAAGGTTGGCATGGCAAAATCGCGATGAAAACCATTGACCTCTAATTTGCCTTTGTCAATTTCGCTAAAAATATACTTTATGAATCGAACGGCATACCGCATGACAACGAGTATGACAAATACAGTAATCAGATTGGGAATATAATCCCAAATGGCCAAAACTGCAGTCTTCAGGGGCTTTGTAAAAAGTCCAATGAGATTGGATGCCCAGCTCTGTGTAAATGGAAAGACACTAAAGACAATCGGCAGCATGATAAAGGCAATGAGTACGATCAAGCCCCAACGTAAGATATTTATGGCATTAATAAACATCCGTGTTTTTTGTACGGAGGTGACAAGGACGTAATTTTTGATCTTAATGTCTTTGATCCGCTGTGTTCTTTCTGTCAATATACGTCGCGTACCATATTTTTTCAATTTGTTTATCAATAGAATCAATATCGAAAAAACGACTAGAATGAGAAATACAAGCCCAATACGCGTAAGAAGTTTTGTAATGCTGTTATCAGCACGTTCCGTTTTGATTGAATCCTGAATTCTTTTTAGGTAGTTTGCCGCAATCTCTTCTTTGCTTTTTCCTTCAAGAAGGGCATCGAGTTCTGTGACGGAAGTTATGACGAGATCTTTATAAACGATGTCGGCACTTATTTCGCTGTTTTCGATTTTAAAGGAATCTACTTTCACAAAATCGTCTTCATATAGATTATGGATTCTGCTGACCACATTGTAGGCGCGGTCTTTGGCTAATGATGATCCAAGTTTATTATAGATATAGAATAGCGTATCCTGAAATGGCGCGACCGCATATCTTTTTGTGTTTTTTTTGATGGAGTCTACTTTAACTTTCAGCTGCTGCTTCCGAAGGTTATTTTCTTCGTCAAACTCATTCAGCTGCTGTTTTAAATTTTCTTTTTTGGGGCTATTTTGACTTTTAAGATCGGCAATTTCATGCTGAAGCTTTACCCGTTCAAGAGAATCATTAATTTGCTGTTGTCTAATTCCGTTCAGTAGGGAACTTAGATCCAATTCTTTTTTATTGACCGAATCTGTTTCTTGTGCATAAAGCGGTGCGCTCGTTGAAAATAGACAAGATATAGTCATTAAGAAATAAACGTAAATACTTCTCATCGTGTTATTGGTAAAATTGAATGCCGATGTTTACTAGGTTATTTTGCGCATAACGATCGGACAGGTTCTCAAAGATAATAATTATCTCGATTAGACGGCAGATCGTCAAATATGATATAAATTGAAGGTAAAATGATACGATGCGACAGCTGAATTTAACTTATTCCGACTTTCTTTGTTAAAACGATTGAGCATATGCTCAATACGAAAAACTGTATAGCTAATTTTATCTAAAAAATATGATTAAACCTTTTCAAAAATCTATTTATGCAATGAACAAACTTGGGAAGATATGTCTCTGTGTTATTGTAGCCTGTGTTTCCACTGTTTTAGATGGACAAGCCCAAGAACGCAAAGCTCCGGCTTATCCATTGATTACACACAACCCCAATTTTAGTATATGGTCAATGACAGATCAGCTTCATGCATCGACAACAAAGCACTGGACAGACGCTGATCATTCGCTGTTGGGCTTAATTGATGTTGATGGTCATATTTATCGTTTTCTTGGCAAAGAGGAACCGAGTTATGCGGTTATTCTACCGACTGCCGAAGATAAATCTTATACGGTACAGTATACAGAATCAAAACCTCAAGGTGGCTGGGAATCTTCCGCTTATAATACGGATACGTGGAAATCGGGACTTGCACCCATAGGTGATGACGAGAAGCAGGTAAAAACCCTTTGGAAATCGGACGATATCTGGGTGAGACGCGAGTTTTCCGTAGCGGATCCGAAGGGTATTAATGAGTTGTTTTTAAAACTCAATCATGATGATAATATAGACGTATTTTTGAATGGGAAGAAGGTTTACGAAAAAGTAGGTTGGACCAACAACTTTCAGTATATACCGATTGACAAGACGAATTTGAAGGCTGGGCAAAATAATATTGCCATCCATTTGAAGAATAGTGCTGGCGGTCGTTATCTCGATTTTGGTTTGGTTGACAGGCTTAAAGAGCGTGGGGCACGGATTGAAGAAGCCGTGCAAAACGATGTAGAAATAACAGCGACGCGTACGGTTTATAACTTTCAGGCAGGTAAGGTTGATCTAAAATTAACTTTTACGTCGCCTTTGCTTATGGAAGATCTGAATTTATTGGCTCGACCGGTAAGCTATATCACGTATAACGTCAAAGCAAACGATGGCAAGCAGCATGCGGTTAAAGTTTTTCTAAGTGCATCCACAAATATTGCGGTGTATAAACCTTCACAGGAGGTGATCGCCGAAAAATATGAGACGGCAAAATTGTCTGTACTAAAGACGGGAACGGTCGAACAGCCTATTCTGCAGAAAGGGGCCGATGATATGCGGATAGACTGGGGGTATTTTTATGTTGCTGCGCCGAAGCGGGATAAAACGCAACAGTTTATTAGTCCGAGAGGCGGAGCCGTAGACGCCTTTAGAAAGGGAACAACGACATCGGTAAAAACTGTTAAGGGGACATCACTTGCGCTGAACACGGTCATTCCATTTGGCAATGTGGGGGCGAAAGTGGAGGAACGTTTTGTAGAGGTTGGGTACGATGAAATTTATGCGATTCAGTATTTCAAAAATAATTTGAGACCATGGTGGAACAACTCCGGTAAAGAAACGATGGAAAATCAGCTGACTTTGGCTGCAGATGAGTATCGTAAGGTACTCGATAAGTGCGTGGCATTCGACAAAACAGTGTATGCAGATGCGCTAAAATCGGGTGGAAAAGAGTATGCACACCTTAGCGTTCTCGCTTATCGTCAAAGTATTGCAGCACATACCTTGGTGAAAAGTCCACAAAACGAACTACTATGGCTTTCCAAAGAAAATAATAGTGGCGGATTCATCAATACGGTCGATGTCACTTATCCTTCAGCGCCATTGTATCTGATCTATAATCCGGAGTTGTTGAAAGGGATGTTAAGTGGAATATTTTATTTTAGTGAGAGCGGTAAATATCCCTATCCTTGGGCAGCGCACGATTTGGGTACGTATCCATTGGCCAATGGTCAAACCTATGGTGAACCTATGCCTGTGGAGGAATCGGGCAATATGATTATTTTAACTGCTGCAATCGCAAAAGTGCAAGGGAATGCTGACTATGCCAGGAAGCATTGGAAAACATTGACAACATGGGTAGATTATCTCGTTAAAGATGGTTTTGACCCTAAAACGCAGCTATGTACAGATGATTTTGCCGGTCACCTTGCACGAAATGCCAATTTATCTGTTAAGGCTATCGTTGGTATTGCTTGTTATGCGCAGCTAGCGGAGGCCATTGGTGAAACCGCAATAGCAAAAAAATACCGTGCAATTGCCGAGGAAATGGTTCCGAAATGGATGGAAATGGCATATGCTGGTGATCATTATGCACTGACATTTGATGATAAAAATACCTGGAGTCAAAAATATAATTTGATCTGGGACAAAGTGTTGGGATTGAATCTATTTCCACAGAAAGTGTATGATACAGAAATTAAGTATTATCTGACCAAGCAAAATAGATTCGGCATACCATTGGATAGCCGTAAAGCGTACACAAAAAATGACTGGATTCTTTGGACGGCATCATTTGCTCCATCAAGAGAAGCATTTGAAGCTTTGATAAAACCAGTCTATAATCATGCGATTCAAACGGAATCCCGTGTCCCATTAAATGATTTTTATGATTCGACTACGGGGATCCGCGAAAACTTCAAGGCGCGTAGTGTTGTTGGAGGTTTTTACATGAAACTTTTAGCGGATATCATGAAACAGAAATAAATGAGGAAAATGAGTAGGAGACGGGAGTCCACAATGAAATATTTAGTTTGTGTTTAGTTAATAAGACGGCGGGCAATTAAAGAATTGCTCGCCGTTTGTTTATAGGGTTATGCGTTTCAATATCCCGTATTTTACGGTATCGAAATTTGGCTCAACATGGTTCTTTTTTCTGATTTCTGTTGAAATACGTGTTGTCTTGCAAGTTCTGTATTGTTTTCCTGAAATTTTCACTGCAGTAGAACCTAGAAAGGACGTTAAATATTCCTTTGTTTGCCATTAATATGTCACTGGTATATGAAGGATGACTGTGGTACCAGCAGTTGGGTTTTTGGTGATCTGTACACTTGCTTTCTTGCCCAACAGCTGCATGCGTTCACGACTGATGGTCCCAGAGAGTGAACGATGGGTAATTACAGGAATGTCTGGATTTACTTTACCACTATCTTTAATCGTCACCTGTAGGATATCTTCAGATAACGTAAACTGGATGTCGATACTGCCATCGCCCGTTTCGAGGTTTATGCCATGCAGAATTGCATTTTCAACATAGGGTTGTATGAGCATTGGTGGTAGCATGACCGCACTTAAATCTTGATCTTCAGGTTGTGTGATATGGTAATGAAAGGCATCTTCAAAACGCATTTGCTGCAAGATCAAATAGTTTTCTAAGGTTTCCAGTTCCTCATTTAATGGAACAAGGTTTTCACGGCTTAATTCGAGATTGCTGCGTAGTAGTCGACTGAAACGATTTAAATATTTGATGGCATTTTCCTTCTTATCCAGGCGCATGAAGCTCTGTACAGCGGAAAGGGTATTGAAAATAAAGTGCGGTTCCATCTGTGTGCGCAACAACTGCTGCTGCAACAAGACCTTTTCTTTCTCTTGTATGGAACGGCGCTGGCGAAAACTGTAATATAGGAAGAAAAGTATGATGATCAATAAAATAACCGCGAGCGAGGATATGATCAGCCCTAAACGATTTTGTTGTAGCTGGAGTTTATTGATCTTGATATTTTCGTTCAGTATTCGAATAGATTGATCCTTCGCCTGGAGTTGATATAGGGCATTCATTTCTGCGATCGCTTGTGTATTCTCCGATTGGTAAATACCCCTTTGTAATTGCACAAGATGATTCAATACGTCTATTGCGGCTTTATTTTTTCCTTGCAAGCGATAGACGGCTGCTAGACTGTTTTGAAATGTAATTTCGTTGTTGGGAAAGATTAATTTTGGAAACTGCGCTTTAAGTTTGCTGGCTTTTTGGATGAATTTTTCTCCCAAGGCCGGCTTATTTAATGAAACATAGATTGCGGCAACATTACTGTAGTCTACGAATAAATTGTTCATCAATATAGAGGACGCTGTTTGTTGGTGCAAACGTTCATCTATCGCTATTTTTAGCAACTCATAATGTAAAATGGAGTCCGGTTTTTTAGCCGTTTCATAGTATTGGATCTTCGAATCATATAGAAAACTAATGTTGTATTTGTCTGGATTTTTGGCATGTAATTCTTCGAGTTGATGAAGGAAGGGGGCAATATCTTTTGCTGGCCGCTGTAAAGTATTCAGCGTCTGGATCATTTGTACCAATACGCGTTGTCGGTTAATGTGTCCTTCAGGCAGCGAATCAATTAGGGGGAGTACCGAACGATTCATTTTTTCTGCAAGGTTATACTGAAAGGAGCTCAAGTTGTTTTGGGCAGCGGACAGTAATATCGCTGATTTCGCTTCGGTTGACAATCCTGATGCGGTATCCGACAAAACAATCGTGGCGGCTTTGTTGTAATAATAGCCCGCTTCGCGTTGTTTTGCTTCTATGCTGCGGATATTTCCTATGCCATTGTAAATAAGAGCTTTGTATTTAGCGTTTCCGGTGGTGAGTTCAATGAGTTCGAGCGCCTGTTGAACAAAAAAAAGAGCCGAATCTTGGCCACTCATAGCATAGAGTCGTGCTAGATAATATTTTACACGGGCAGCGAGTACCGTGTCTTTTTTTACGGTGGCATGCTGGTCTAACTTTAACCAGGCAAGTTTGATGGAATCCCCATTTGCTGCATTTAATCTTTGGTCCTCCAGCGTTTTAATCTCTGCGGCAATAGCATCATGATCGGGCGACAGTGCGTCATTCTTTCGAGCGCAAGCGATCGAAAACAAAGACAGTAGCAGCCAAGGGAAAATGCGGTTCAATAGGCTCATTTTTCAGGGAACAGCTGATTTAAGATCGAGTTTTTTCTGCGTGATGAAATCGGAATTTCCTCTTTGTTCTTTAAGACAATATACTCGGAACGATTGACACCAGAAATATGTGACCTATTAACAAGATACGATTGATGGGTGCGTAAGAAATAGGGCGGTGGCAATAATTCTTCATAATATTTGAGGGGTTTAGAAATTAACTCCTTTGTACCATCATTTAAAAAGAAAAAAGTATAGGGACCGTCTCCTTTGCAGTACACGATGTTGTGAACGGGGACGATACGTACATGGTGTATGGAAGACAAGGCGATGCTTTCGGGAAGTTCGCTGGCGTGTAAAGCTTCCTGCACCATTGATAAACGCTGCATCCATTGGGGATTGTTTTCGCTTTTACGCCGGTAACGTTCTAATGCCTCGTTTAATTCGGTTTGATCGACCGGTTTCAAAAGATAATCCAAAGCACCATATTTGATGGCTTTGATTGCAAAATGATTGTAGGCCGTAATGAAAATAATATTCTGTGGAATAGCGATTAGCTTTTTTAGGATGTCAAATGCTGTACCATCACGGAGTTGAATATCCATGAGTATAACGTCTGGTTGTTTCTCTTCAATCAATTTTACAGCATTTGTCACCGTATCACTCCAGCCAACAAGTTCAACATCAGTTTCCTGTTGGATTAAATAGCTGATTTCTTTGCGTACCGCGGGTTCATCCTCGATAATGGCTACTCTGATCATTTATCAATACTTTATACCCTATAAAAATAATAATTGTAAGTAAGGAAACTGAATCCATTTACAATTCGTTGCAATTATTTACAATCTGGATTTAAGATTCGAGTAGGGGTGAATTGGATTTGATCATTTAAAATTCCAAATAGCAGTTGAAATTTTTATATTTAGTATTGTATAGACCACTAGAAATATGGAGGCTCAGAAGTCATTAAAATCGGTTTTTGCTGGTAGCATTGGTATAATTACCTTGTTTGCAATTGTTGGACAGTTTATCTTAAGTGCTCATACCTCCAAGCTTGACAGGATCGACTATATTATTCAGTTTTTTAGTTATTTTACAATTCTGAGTAATGTAATGGTTATGTTATGCTGTTTTTTTACTATTTGCTGGTCAAAGAGTCGAATGGGCCTATTTTTTACTAGACCCGAAACAATTACTGCCGTAACATTATATATTCTTATTGTCGGAATTATCTATAATACCATACTTCGCTTTCTGTCGCATCCTCAGGGTTTATCAATGGTGGTTGACGAATTATTGCATGTGCTCGCTCCTGTGAGTTTTTTCCTTTTTTGGTGGCGTTTTTTGGACAAGGGAACAATCCGGTGGAGTCATATTTTTTATTGGTTGATCTTCCCATTAGTCTATCTTTTTTATACGTTGTGGCATGGTTCGTTTTCTGGATTTTATCCCTATCCTTTTGTCAATGTTTCCGAATTGGGGATGGACAGGGTTATTTTGAACAGCTTTGGAGTAACGTTGGTTTTCATCGTCATTGGTACATTGCTCATTGTATTGGGAAAGTGGCAAAACAAACGGCGTTCTCAACGGATTAAAAAATAAGAAAACTCAAAGCTCTTCGATATTGTTATATCACAAAACGGCGTTTATTTTTTACTTTAATTGAATTGAAAAATGGTTATACGATTTTTTATCTGTGTCTCTTTGGTATTATGTGCGATTTGTTGTTTTGGTCAAGTGGATGTTGATAAAATGAGAGCCGAGTACGCGACTGCTGTTCAAAACAAAAAGCTCTGTGAAACGAATCTGAAACTATTGGAAAAAGCTGCCAATTCCGCCACAGAAAAGGGTTATCTCGCGGCTTATGAGATATTATGGGCAAAACATATGGGCAACCCGTTTACAAAATTGGGGCAATTCAAGAAAGGAAAAAAGCTCCTCGAAGAAATGATCATGAAATACCCTGACAATATCGATTTACGTTTTATTCGTTGGAGCGTGCAGACGCACGCACCATCTTTTTTAAGCTATGGTAAAGATAGATTGCGTGATAAAGATTTCTTGGTCAAAAATTTACATAAATTGCCCAATCCAAAGGGCCGAGAAGTAATATATACCTATCTGAAAGAAGCGAATGGTTATCTAAAAGGCGAGCATGTGTTTTCGCAGGCTGAATTGAATGAGCTCTCCAAGTAACGAGCTTTCCAAACAAGATTTAGCTATTCCACCAGTTCATTGATGCTAAATAAAAATCTTCGCATAGGCCAAGTTTTTTTTGGACGGAAATTTTCATCTTTGTTAGATCAGTAGCAATTAAACTTTAAATGATGAAACAGATATTTATAAATCTCGCGGTAGCAGATGTGAATAAGTCAATGGATTTTTATACACAATTGGGCTTTACGAACAATCCTCAGTTTTCGGATGAGCAAGGTAAATGTATGGTTTGGAGTGAGCATATTTTTGTTATGCTTTTATCTCCGGATAAGTTTAAAACATTTACGGAAAAACCGCTTGCAGATACAAAAAAACAGATCGCAGGACTATTTTCACTTGCTGTCTCTGGTCTGGATCGTGTGAACGAAATTGTTGATAAAGGACTGAAAGCTGGCGGTATAGAACCCACGCCAATGAAAGACTATGGTTTTATGCAACAGCGAAGTATTGAAGATTTTGATGGGCATACCTGGGAGATATTTTACATGGATATGAGCAAATTTCCAACCGCATAAAAATCACAACGGAATAATCGGTGGAAGCAAGGTCCCTGCAGTAATGTAAGGGACTTTTTCTTTTGATTTTAACGTAGCGAAGCAAGTGTATGCCGACCATTGCCGCGGGCGATTTTTTATAGGAAGTACGAATATTAAATCAGGGTAAGCGAATTATAGTTATGGCTTGTCAAAAACGGATGTGCACCCTACATTTGACGAAATGCTCGTTCGTGTTAGATAAGCGGATCAGTATTAGATCATAAAACTTGACATATGTTTAAAAATAGAAAGCTCAGCAAAAATCCGCTTCATTATGTTTATGCGATAATATGGATTCTTATATTTGGTTCCATCGCTTATTACGTTTATTCAGGTGCCGCATTTAAACCGGAGAATGGTAAAATCCATTTGGTCGCCATACTTATTGCTTGGGTGGTGGAGTATTTGGGGCTTACAATTACGAGTTTACTATTCCTTCTGTATGGAATTTATCGGGCTATAATAACTGTTTTAGATGACGGAAAGAAGCGATCATAAAAGGATAGCGTTTGGGCGTCTACCCAAAACGCTATCCTTTATTAGTTTTAGATCGTGTTATTCAATAGACCATAAAGACTTTTAATCAAGACTCGATGGGCTCCTGCTTGCTTCAAAACGGGTTTTTAAATGCTGTCTTCTTGAGCGGCGCAAACGTGATTTTTTTACAGGATAATGTCTCTTTTTCGTGATATTGTTAAAGATCAGAGCCACCAGGAATAAAATTATGCAACCCGATAGTACTGGACTTAATACATACCAATATCCCATCGCTGAAATTTTTGTTCCGCTGCTGACGGCAATGAGTGCTGTTGCTCCACCAGGAGGGTGTAGCGTGCGTGTATGCTGCATACAAACAATGGACAAGGCCACGGCGAAGGGAGCGGTCAGCCAGATAATATCGGGAAGGAGCTGTGCAACGGTAACCCCGGCGATTGCAGAAACAACATGCCCACCAATTAAGTTGCGGGGTTGGGCAAGTGGACTTTGTATGGCACCATAAACCAAAACCGAGGAAGCTCCGAAGGAGCCTATCAAAAAGATATTTTCCAGCGAAGGTAAATGAAGAGATTGGATATAAGCGATAATAAATATTCCTACAAAGGCGCCAATAAATGACCAAAAATGTTCCCAAGGATCGACTAACGTCTCTCTATAGATCACATATCTATAGATCCGTAATTGTCGGTGAAGATGCTGTTTCATTTTATTTGCAAATATATATAGACTAAGGGCTTTAAACTTTGCGTATTCTATCTCGATTTTTGAAGAATTTATAACATCCGATTTCTTATGTTGGATGTCACCATACTTTGGACAGTAAAGTCCATCGAAATGATGTCTAATGAATACCTCATATTTATAGACTCATGGTAGTTACAAAGCTTTTATTCCTTGTTCAGATCGAGAAATTTAATGGGCAAAAGTACATTAAAATAATAAAATCTATCTGCTATAATTTAAAATCTCCCTCTAATACTGCTAGTTTTAACGTATACTCTTTTATGGCCACCAGCCCAACTTACAATTTTGTAAGTTGTTCCAGTCTCCAGAAAAACACATTAGTTTTGTTCAAAAAATATACTTTATGGAATTGAAAGATAATATTTTGGGTTTTCACCACCTGTCGATTAAGGCTCAGGATTTTGATAAGACAATTGGATTTTATGAAAATCTCGGTTTTATTATTGTGCATGAATGGTCATTACCCGAGTTTAATTTAGAACGTTGTGCTATGCTTTTTAATGCCTCTATTGGCTATTATTTGGAAATTTGTGATAAGAATGCTACTATTCCAACGCAGGGAAGAAGGCGTATAGAAGGGGAGGAATATGTCGAGAATGCGCTACTTCATCTGTGTTTTACGGTAGAAGACGCCGAAGATGCCCGAATACAGGCTATCGCCCATGGTGCTCAAGATTTGAGTGATGGAGTATTTCAACTCATACTCAGCCAAGGTAAAAAAGATGTTTTTGTGCGAAATAGCCTCGTTTACAGTCCGAATGGGGAAGTGATTGAGTTTTTGGAGCGTGTTGATTTTAGTTAAGGTTAGTCGTTGTTAAACCCGGAAAGCGCCGCCAATAGGGGTTTTAGTTTACGACTTTTATCGGTCAGCGAATAGATTGATGCTGTTTTACTTCGGTCTTTTTGAATGAGTCCGTCCAGTTGTAATTCTTTCAATTGTTTTGCGAGTGTACGATCGCTGACTTGGGGCAGGAGAATTTTGAATTCCGAGTAGTTCGTATCCTGCTCCAGGAGTTTGAATAGAATCGAAAGCTTCCATCGGCCACTGAATAATGCCAGCGTCTTGGAGGCGTTACAGAACTGTTGTAATGCTTTTTCATTGATTGCATTCGTCGAATTTTCTTTGCGGTCTTTCATAGCAGCTAATATCGATCATTTCTTCTATTATTATCTAGTCGTGTGTCTGATATAAGAATTCATTTGAATAAGTTTAAAAATAAGGATAATACGCTATGCTATGGTTTGAAGTTGAATTGCTTTCTTCTTTTGGCTTTTTGACGGTTTCTTCTTTCTTCTTTTGTTCAACCATATCCATATTCCTGTGATGGGGAGAGAAGCGGCTAGTGTAACGGCTAAGAATACAATAATCTTAGAAGGTAATCCAAATATCGACCCCATATGAATAGATTTCATCATACGTTGAGCCTGTTGCGCCAAAGGTAATTTTTCTAAAGGGTTATTTTTAAGTAGTTGTCCGGATTTGCTGTCAAAGAAAGCCTGGTTGATCTGTAAAGTTGCATTTGAAAAATTTTCCTTAGTTAGTGCAAAAGCTAAGTCCTTCTTTTCAGGAAACGTGATAATTATATTTCCAGAGCTGGGATATAGGCTGTTTAGCTGCTGATAGATCGTATCCAGCACGAGGTAATCTGAAAAAGCCTGATTGTTGATGTTGCTGATCTTCTCTTTTGTTGATTTTTGCGTTGAACCCAATACTTTATAGAATTGTTTATTGTACCAATCGAAACTCCAGGTCAATCCCGTCAAGGTAAAAATAATTAAAAACAAAGATGCGTAAAAACCGCCCACTGCGTGAAAATCCCAGATTTTTCTTCTGAGAGAGGCTGCCATTTTTATCGTTACACGTTGTTTGAGCATGGATTTATTTTTTGGCCACCACAGGTAAATACCACTTAGGGCAAGAAAGAAAGCCGCTAGAGCTGAGATTCCAGTTAGGGTACTTCCGATTTTTTCGACGAGAAGAAAACGATGGATATCCAAAGTCTTTTGAAAAAAACGGTCACTCTGCCGACCTTTGGATAATAGTGCTCCTGTATAAGGATTTATATATGCATACCAGTATCCGGTCTTTTTTTGTCCATACTGAATACGGAAACTACGGGAAGGATCTGCTGGAATTTCGATGCGAAACAACTTCTTGTCCGGAAAGATAGCTTCGGCTTTTTGGGAAATATGTGCAAGGGAAAGACGATTGCTTTGTACAGTTACCTGCTGTTCTTTCGGCCATAAAAGTGGGGTAAGCTCTTTTTCAAAGCTCAATAACATCCCTGTCACGCAAACAGTAAAAAAGATTATACCAAATAATAAGCCCAAATAAAGATGCAATTTTCTAAGTATATTTTTTAGGCTTTTTTGTTTAGCTCTTTTATGTGTCATAGATGCGCTGTCAATCGGATGAACAGCGCAAAAATATAGTATTATCAGTAATTATTCTAAATAAACGTAAAGTTTAATCGTACCGTTAATCGTCCCAATCCTCATTATCGTCGTAATACTCTTCTGGTCTTCTGTCAAGAGGTACATCTTTGACCACACGAATCGCAGCATTTCCTAAGTTGACATTCACTAGAAAAGAAGGGACATTCACAGAAAAGTTCCATCGGCCATTGGTCATATAGACATATCCGCCCCGATAAGGATCATAGAATGTTTTGTAATCGCTAAAGTACACATGATGTCTCATGTCGTAGTGATGTGCGCTAGCCCATCTTGGACGGCCATGATCATGTTCGTATGCATGTTTCCAGTATTTGCGATCTTGCTTATCGCGTTCGCGCACATATTTGTCGTACTCTTTTTCCCGTTTTCGAATGTATTTTTCACGGTCCTTGTTGCCATGCCAGCCATGGTCGTCATGTCCTCTGTGTTGTGCTTGTGTTAAAGCTGGCGTCACCAGAACTAGGCTTAGACAGCCCACCGCAATTGAAATTAGCTTTTTCATTATTCCCAAATTTTCATAGTTATTTTCTAGAATACAAAATCCTTGCCAATTGATCAGTGGTTATGTCTGATCTAATTGGTGTTGTCTGCCAGAGCTGCTTGGACTTCTTCTCAAAAGATACTGATTAGCGGGATAAGGCCTGAAATGGCGATAAATTAGATAAAAGCCGTATCTAATCAAGTTGAATATACATGTGATAATATTCGCCCCCTACTAAAGGAGTTTTTTTGCCGAGTTTGAAACCAATCCTTTCATAGAGTTTTTGTGCATTGGGATTCTCTAGGTCGACGAGCAAACTTTCTTAAAACCATTTTGCTTGGCATGTGTAATTGCATAATTTAAAAGTTCTGTTCCGATACCTTTGCCCCGTGCCATGGGAGCAACCGCAATTGAATCGATATAAAATTCGTCGCCAGCTGTTTCGGCTTCTGGAATCAAATTATTATTGTACAGTTCCTTCATATGATCCAAAATAGGCTGTCTTAATTCAATAAATCGATCACCATCGTAACCGGTTAATGAGCCTAAAATATGTCCATTGTCGTCAATTGCGACAAACGTATGCTCATAACTATAGAGATTACCTTTTTGCTTGAAGAGCTGCGTTAAGAAATTTACAGCCTCGCTTCGATCTTCTTTTTTGATAAAGCGAAATATAATGTCTTCCATTGCCTGGAGCATAATTTCAGGGACATAATGTGCGTCACTTTCTTGGGCACTTATAATGTTATGATGTATATCCATTTTTTTGAAGAATAAAAGCGAAGTTAGTAAACTTAAATGATTTTCGTTAAAGGGCTTTTGATCGGATTTTTTTTCGAAGAAATTTTACTATAACGAGCGATATCTCGCTGAGGGGATAAAGTCGACCGTTTATTGAATGTAATATGAAATGGCTCAATGTATCGATCCTGACGAAAACGAATAACAGTTAATTAAATCCTTCTTGTGAAAAAAATATATTGTCCACGTTGGATCGAATAGTTGATCAATGTATTTGAATATTGATCGGCTTATATTCATAAGACATTTCTTGTTATTTTTGAATCGTGTTGTTGTCAGTTATACGGCTTTCGGCAGCTTTTTTTGGATTAAAAACAAATTACAATGATTATAAGAGCGACAGTTTCTGCTTTTTTGGTTGCTATCATCAGCCTAATTGCGACCTTACTTGTACAGAATGCAGATCTAAATATGGTTTATGCTGCATTTTGCTGTTCGCCTTATTTTATTGTTATCGCTTTGATTTATTTCTATTTTAATTTCTTTCGGAAGAAGTTAAAGGTCTTAGAGAAACCAAAATTCGCTTTTGAACTTGGCTATGGTTTTCTTTTTTATTGCTTATTTTCTTTATTGCTTCCGGTACTTCTTTTTTTATCAACCTGGGGTGATGAATACGAGCATCGGCTTTATGCAGATTTAGGGGGAGTGATTAAGGAAATGTTTCCTTTGATTTTAACACTCAGTATCTTCCTGACATTCTTTAGTAGCGTGATTATCACATGGGCAATAAAATCCTGGAAATATTTGGTTCCGACTTTGCTTGGATATCTTATTTTACTACCGATTATATTCGCGTTCTCAACGACAATACGTGAGTTTAATGACCTCAGGGAAGAACGCCTAACACAAGAAGATAATATCAGAGAAGGGCGCTATAAATGGTTCTGTGCGATGAGTAATCCAGCAGCTTATCCCGTCCAGTTATATAGTGGCCGTTTTATCTTTCCGAAAGATGAAGATTATGAATTTACATTTAGTGAAGGCAATATCGTAAACTATAACGCCGTGTGGGGACAAGCTGGAGGCGGTACATATGAGCAGGTGATGTCATTGCCTAAGGCATTAGACGTTACTTGGTATTCCTTTGCTGAAGATGTTTTTTATCGCATGAACGGTCCGATTGATTATAGTAAATTGCGGAGGTTGTTCAGTACACCATACCAAGAAAAAGGAGCGATCAAAACTAATGATGAACATTATAATAAGATTATTTTGGGTTTTGCTCCTGGCGGTGTACTTGTAGTATGGGCCAGTGGGACAGGACGTCGTCAGGTCGAAATCGGTCGTTATCAAGCCGAAAAAGTAGTGATCCATGCTACGGATACATCCAAAGATAATGGAGCGTACGGTAATGTCTTTAATCAGGAATGGCGCGATCAAGTATTGTCCGATTATCGATTATTCCTTCGGATGTTCAACAAGCCATTGCAAATAAATCTATTCCCTATGGCTACTGGGATAAATTACGGCAACGTTATCCTGTACAGCCTAAATTTGTATTGTCTTCTGACAGAAAAGCATTTGATGCGGACTTGGAGTTTTATAATTCCGAACGATTTGTCTTTGATGAGCGTCTTCGGGATATGGACATGGCATCTCGAGGTATTCCCAAAGATGTGTACATTAAATGGTATGATCAACATAATAACCGATGTGCTGCGCGGTTTTTGTTTGATGAAACTGAGACATTTAAGAATTTCGCTTCATTTTTTAATGACAAAAAGGACGTTGGGGCTATGCTGGAGTTCAGTGTTGACACAAAGACTAACATAGCAACAGCGACATTAAGAACCGATAGTGAAAGTAAGCTGCTTTTGAAAACTGAAGTAATCGACTATGGGGAGCATTTCTAAAATTTGGAAGTGAATCTACAGATCTTTTTTCATGTTATAATTTGGTATTTCGACTTCAGTTCTTATTTGTATCTGCTCAGCGATAACTTTAAATCCATTTGCCTCAAAAAAGGGTTTCGCGGTTTTACTTACATCAGCAGTCACGAAAGTTCTTTCTAGTCTTCTTGCTTCATCTTCCAATGTAGTATAAAGTTTTTGAGCAATCCCTTGGCGTTGAAAATCTTTATGGACATACATGACATCGACATAGTTTCCATGATTGAGGGAAGCGAACCCAACCATTTTCTGATTTAGCATAGCTACAATAAAATACTGATCTTCGATTAGCCGATGCCAACGGCCATGATTATTGACGGACGATACCCATGCTGCAATTTGCTCGTTATTATAATTATCTGCGCATACAGTCGCAATAGTTTCAGAAAATAGGATTAACATTTCTTGCAGATCTTGCAATACTCCTTTTCGGAGAATCAATCCCATTGTTTTTGTTTGAATTTTGGTCATCTTTTGGAAAAAGTGTTGAATAAAAGGCTTGATATGCCAAACCTAATGGGTTGCAGTGGTATCAAAAGAAGGCGAAATTTTAATGAAAACGTGTAATTATGTTAAAGTTATAAATATTATATTTATAACCGCAAGTCGGCGATCCGATTTACGAACAATAAGTCAGTATTAACCATTTTCTCGGAGGATTTTGCGTATTAATTTCAAAGAATTGTTGAAATTAATTTATCGGTTATGCCAATAGGCAGACAGAGCGTTGAAATTGACCTTTTTCAAGCATGAAGACCATATTTTATTTTTTTGTATTCGTTTCTTTGGTATTGTCAAGCAACTTTAATCATGTATGTGGGCAATCTGTAGTGGAAATAGCTGCAATTAAAAACCCTGTTGTCCAACTGGAGGCTGCTCTTCAGTTGCCTATTAGGTTTGATGGTGATACGATAAAATTGAAAAATGCCTTGGCGCCGTTTTTGGAATTGGCAGACAAAAAAAGAAGTGTTGCTTTAAAATGGGCTTATTATATGCGTATGGCTGACGGTTTCTCAATTGCGTTTGATCGCATAAATTCATCATCTGAGCGCTATTATCGTTTGGCTGAGCAGTTGCTCCGTGTACATCCAGATCCTGAATTAGAAATGTTGGGTTGTGCCCGTGAAGGATATTACAACTTTATCTATAGACGGGTAAAGGAAGCATTTCCGTTCTTTTTACGAGCGAATGATTTAAAATCTAAAGTTACTATCAAAAAAATCCCCATGGTAGTCAAGCATTACCAATTTATGGCGAGTTTCTACAGCTACATTGGTGAACAGGCAAATGCTGTTGCTTATTTAGAGGAAGCGCTACCTTTACCACGCCGGCTGCACGGGAACGTGTCGATCTGATCAATTCCATTGCTGTATATCTAGCAAAGGACTCGCTCGATCACCAAGCTTTTACCTATTTGAATCGCGCAATGGATGAAGCTAAATTGGCGAAAGATTCGGTTTGGATTGGTATCATTTCGGGTAATTTAGCAGATCATGCATGGCGAAAAGGTGAAAAGGAAAAAGCTATTGGGTTAGTTAAGAAAAATATTGAGCTTTCTATGCGTTATAATGAGCGGAAAGATGCGATGCGTGCAAATCTCAATTTAGCCAATTGGTATATCGAATTGAAAGAATGGAAATTGGCTGAGCAATATGTGATGACCTGTGAAAGTTTGATGGAAGATAAGCCCTATTTTTTAAAATATAAAGTAGAATTAGCAAAATCCAAGTCTAACATCATGCGGGGGTTAGGACGTGGAGGGGAGGAGCTTAAGCAATTGCATTTGTATCTGATGTTGAAAGATTCGTTGGAAAAAAGGATGAATGATAAAGAGATACAGAAAATGCTGTGGCAAAGGGAGTCTGAAAAATACAATCGGACTATACAGGCTACTGAAGAAAAACGGATTCGGACAAAACGCATGTATCAGTTTATAGGCATTGTTCTTCTCTTGATTTTTGCCATAATTGTATTGTTGGTCAATAAGTCGAAAATTAAAATTAAGATGCGGAATACTTTACTAGAAAAAGACCAACTTGCGCTTGCCGATGAAAAACAATTGCTAGATCAGGAGCTAATGATTTTACGAAACTCTTTGACTGAATTTACAGCCACCATCCGCCAGAATGATGTCGTTATCCAGCAACTTAGGCAGGAGGTGGCGAAGATCTCCGAATCTGATCCGGCGTACATCACGCAGGTTACGGATAATTTGAATGCGCTTTTGCAGCAACACATTATGACAGATGAGCGGTGGCAAAAATTCAAACATGTTTTTAACAAAGTGTATCCCGCTTATCTGACACAAATGCGGCAAACTTATCCAAAGGTTACCGAGAATGATCTTAAGATATTAGCGCTGCTCAAATTGGATTTAAGTAATGCGAGTATGAGTGAATTGCTGTGTGTTTCGGTGGAAGCCGTTCGTAAGGCAAAACAGCGATTGAAAAAAAAAATTAGAGCACACTGAAAAGTAAGGGAGATTCACATTTGATCCATGTCTTGAATAAAGATGATCTCGTATTCGGAGGTTATTTAAATCAAATAGATTAATCAAGTAGAGTCTACCGGATTAATCTATTTGCTAAGAGCGACGAAGCGCTATCGAAATCTATTTCGCATTTTTTGCAGTGACATTAAGTTCAATGTCAACGTTTTGTGCGATCATCCAGTCTTGAGGGTTACCTTCTGTACCGTATGTAAGACCCCAATCTTGTCTTTGGATCGTAAATTTAGAATAGAATGTTACTTCATCACCATTGAAAGTAATTTTTGCAGGGAAAGTTACATTCACCGTTTTATCTTTGATGGTTAAGTTACCACTAACTGTATTTGTCGCATCAGCAACAACACTTTTTCCTTGCGCTGCATCAAATGGGCCAACTTTGGTGATTTCGAATTTTGCAGTTGGATATTTTGCTACGTCAAAGAAATCAGCACTTTTTAAATGTGCATCCAGATCTGATGATTTTTTGCCACCGGATGTCGCAGGATCTACAGAAGCTGTATCTGTCAGAATAGAATTGACATCGATAGTGAAAGTACCACCAGTAACTGCGTTATTTTCAGCTGAAAGTGTTCCTTCGCTTTTCAAAACACCATATCTTGGGTTTAAACCGCCTTTATGGTAACCAGTCCATTTTAATGAGCTTTTATCTGCTTCAACAGTGTAAGTCTGTCCTTTTTGTTCAGTTACTTCCTGAGCAGTTGTTGTTGTTGCTTTGTCGCCATTTGTATTTTGACAAGAAGCTAACAACAGGATAAGGGCTAAACCCGAGATTAATTGCTTTTTCATTTTTAATCGTTTTATTTTTTATATGTTTTTTACACTTTATATTTTGCCGCATCAACTGTGCCAATTTGCAACTGCTGATGTTGTCGATACAAAGGTAGATGATAGATAGTTTATTTTTGGTATCAGTTTCCTTAAAGAAACTACTTTCCAAAAAGATAGTGGTCTGTAACTTTATAAATGCGTATTTTTGTAAGAATAAAGAAATCATGTCAGTGGCACCAAGCTTTGCTTGTGTGTTCATTTATCGTTGATCGTATCGGGGATAAGGAAGCCTGTGAGGGTAGAGCGTACATGAATAAAAAAATAATGTAATGAAAAAGGAAGCAACTTTAACGTCGTCAGGTGCATGCAAAACACGTGTGTTGGCCATTAACGATACCATGGAGATTTTGGCCGGAAAATGGAAATTTCATATTATAGGTACCTTATTGTTGGTTGAGAAATTACGTTTTATGGAACTGCTGCGCGAAGTTGAGGGGATAGGTGCGAAGATGTTGTCTAAAGAACTGCAGGATTTAGAAATGAACCAGCTGATCAGAAGAACAGTATTAAATACCAAACCTCTGACGGTGGAGTATGAATTGACCGAATGCGGAAAAACTTTGGGCCCAATCATCGATGAGATTACTAAATGGGGTATAACTTACCGAAGTAAGCTTTATAACAAGAATGGGGAACTGGAAGCAACGACCTAGTATGTAAACACGCCTTTACTTTTAGTGATAAGAGGGAGGATGCCTGTAAAGAACCTGATACGTTGGTAGCAAATCCCTTTGATAATAGGTTATGAAAACGATAATAATTGTAAGTTTGTTCTAGAAATTACAGTCTAACCTACTAAAAAGAAGACAGGATGCGGTTACAACACTTACTTTATTTGTCTCTTGGAGTTTTGAGTATCAGCAGTTGCGGAGTTACCAAAAACGCCCGACACCAAGAGATTCCCTTTGATGAAGGTATCAAAAAAATTAACCATGTGGTTGTTATTTATATGGAAAACCATAGTTTTGACAATCTTTATGGCGAATTCAAGGGAGCCAATGGCATAGCGAATGTCAGAAAGGGTGATTTTTTACAGGTAGACGAGAATGGTGAAGCCTACCCATACCTCCCCGAAATTCCACGTAACAATTCCTTTCCAACCAATCTACCCAATCAATTTTTTAATATAGACCAATATGTACCTTCGGATAAGGCGACGCCCGATGTTACACATCGGTTTTATCATAATCAATTGCAGATCAATGGTGGAAAGATGGATAAATTTGCACTCTATAATGATTCCAAAGGTTTAGCGATGGGCTATTACAATACAGAGAAGCTACCTTTGTATCCGTTTGCCAAAGCCTATACATTATGTGATAATTTCTTTCAGAGTGTATTCGGCGGATCCTATTTAAATCATATTTATATGATTTCTGCGGCTATTCCTGTTTGGCCTGATGCACCAAGCTCAATGGTTGCTAAACTCGATGCAAATGGAAAGATGATTAAAGATGGTGTAGTTACGCCAGATGGTTATGCAATCAATCATGTGCTTTCTCGCAACAAACCTTATCCTGCGAAATCTGATACTTCCAAATTATTACCTTCTCAGACTATGCCGACCATTGGCGATCGCTTGACAGCGAAAAATGTAAGTTGGGCTTGGTATTCAGAAGGCTGGGATGACGCTGTTGCCGAACGTAAAAATAATTTTGCCTACAATCATGAGCCTTTTTTATATTTTGCTAATTATGAGGATGGTAAGGAAGGACGACAACACATGAAGGATCAAAACGATTTTATCAAGGCCGCAAAAGAAGGAACGCTTCCTAGTGTATCTTTTGTTAAACCAGGTGGGGGCAATGATGAGCATCCTGGAAGTTCGGCAGTCTATTCATCAGAACAACTTGCTGTTAATTTGATCAATGCTGTATTGGAGGGACCGAATGCAAAAGATGCGTTGGTGATTTTGACCTACGATGAATTTGGTGGCTTTTTTGACCATGTTAACCCACCCGTCGTTGACCGCTGGGGACCTGGTAGCCGAATCCCGGCAATTGTCATTGGACCATTTGCTAAGCGTGGTGTAGTGGATCATACGCCGTATGAGACAGTGAGCATCCTTTCATTTATAGAAAAACGCTGGGGAATAGAGCCTCTTGCTGAAAGGGATAAAAAAGCAAATCCCTTTAGAAATGCGCTCGTTTTCAAATAGTCGGTTTTTATATCGAGAGATAGGAAATTGAACTATGTGTAAAAAGGTTGTCGTTTGTATCTTATTGGTTGCAATAGTATTTACCCTCGGATTTACTACAGGGCAGCCTGTTTATACTAAACAAAAAGAGGGTAATGCCCGTGAGCATCTGATTCAGAAAGAATTACTGGATCAGATGCTTTCTTTTAAGACATATATCAAGGATACCCTGCAGGCCGAAGTACAGAAAGGTACGGTGGATACGCTACGTCTCAGAAGAGCCTTTTTGACGACAAGGCTACTTTTTAAAAAGTTTGAATGGGCTTCGGAGTATTTTACTGCAGATCTATCCAGAAGGTTAAATGGACCTCCGGTGGAGGAAGTTGAAAATGCGGATTTGTTGGATCCCTCTTTGGCTAGAGGGGTGGAGCCTATTGGATTGCAGGTGATTGAAGAGCTTATCTATCCCACTTACGATAATAGCAATAGGCAAAAGCTAATTCGTGAAATCGAACATTTGATAACCAATACGGATTATTTGATTTCCTATTTTGAAGATCATCAATTGGAGGATTGGCGCATTTTGGATGCTTCGAAACTTGAAGTATTTCGGATTATATCTTTGGGGATTACCGGATTTGATAATGCACTTTCTCGAAATAGTATGATCGAGTCTTCTATGGCGTTAGGCAGCCTACAGCAAATTCTTTTGCAATATGAAGGTAGAAAAGAAACGCTAACATTGATGCTTAAAGGGGCGATCAAATATTTGCAACAACACGCGGAATTTGAATCGTTCGATAGAGCGCAATTCATTACCCAATTTGCCAACAACATCAGTACAGAGATAGCACAGTTGGAACGTAATCTGCCTGGCCCTAAAATCAGATACAATCGAATGCTTCGGCAAGACGTCAATACGATGTTTGATCTGAATGCATTTAATGTAGATGCCTTTAGCCCGGGACCAAAATTTCACTTCAGCAATGAAAAGGCCGTACTGGGAGAGAAATTATTTTATGATGTTGCTTTGTCAGGAACACATACGAGAAGTTGCGCTTCATGCCATCATCCGGACCTTGCATTTACAGATGGGTTGAACTTGCAAGTGGACATTCATGGTTCGGGACGTTTGCTCAAACGTAATACGCCTACTTTGCTCAATGCGGCCTTACAGTCCAACTACTTCTATGATATGCGTTCGTTGACGCTGGAAGATCAGATACACGATGTCATTGGTAATAAGCAGGAAATGGACGGCTCGGTAACTGATATCGTTCAATATGTTTCTTCGGATAAAATCTATCGGTCATTATTTAATAAAGCATTCAATACAGTGGATGGCCCAATCTCAGCAGAGCAGGTAAGCAATGCACTTGCTTCTTACATTCGTGGCCTGACCAAAATCAATAGCCGATTTGATGATTATATGCGTGGGGATAAGAACGCATTGTCCAAATCGGAAGTGAATGGGTTTAATTTATTTATGGGCAAGGGAAAATGTGCGACCTGTCATTTCCTGCCTTTATTCAACGGTGTTACACCGCCCAAATTTATTCAGAGCGAAGTCGAAGTCCTAGGAGTTCCAAAATCCATGAAAGATTCTGTGCTGGATTCGGATTTAGGCTACTATGATATCATTGGTGTTGATTCTTATAAATATGCTTTTAAAATACCTTCTGTCCGGAATGTAAAGAAAACTGCTCCCTATATGCACAATGGGATCTATCGGACGTTGGATGAGGTCATGGAATTTTATAATAATGGGGGTGGGGCAGGACTGGGGATCAAATTATCCAATCAGACATTGTCAGATGAAAATTTGCATCTGAGTGAAAAGGAAATGAAAGATATTATTGCGTTTATGGAAAGTCTCGAAAGCCAATAAAATGACTACGATTCAATATACGCATTCAAGATGGAAAAGCTGTTATTTTTACCATATCTTGGTTTGCCGGGATTGATCAACAGTCAAGTTAGTTAGCCTTACTGACTATAGGAATAAACTATAATACATGGAGTAGCCAGTTGTTCCGTCGAGCCATTGCACAAGTTCTTTATGACTATAATGAAAACCGGCTTTTTGGATAGCGGCTTTCGAAATCATATTTATTTCACGATGGCTTATCGTCAGTTTTCTTAATTGATTCTCGGTGGCCCACGCCATTCTTATTTTATACAAAAGACTCGATAGACCTAATTTTCTGTACAGCGGCTGTATGAAGGACTGACCAAAGTAGGCCTCTTCTTTATTCAACAGCAGCATGCTGGTTATCCCAATCATTTTTTCATTTTCGAAAAGACCAAAAACAATGCGTGGGTATCTTATGCGTTCTGCCCAATCCAAGTCAGATAGTTCTATTTCAGGAGGAGTGCTCCGTCTAAAAAGTGTAGGTTCGGTTTGAATTGACTCGATACGCATCGCTTTGTAAAGTGGAGATTCGTTCTCTGCAAGCTGACGGATATGGAATGAACCTGATTGAAATGCTAAAACGGGCTCTGACATAACGTAATTAATGCTGTCTTAATGATTATTTCTAATACTATAACGCGAAAGTATGTATTATTATTTATACTTCAAATGTGGTATAGCATTCCTTCTCAATTGCTGATTCCCGATGATTATGGCGCGACAACTACGACTATATATGCCTGCAATTGAGCAAGCCGCAATTGTATTAAAGCAACACATGATCCTATTCGTTTCAATGTGGCCTTATGCGCAATTAGGACATCAAAATATAAGTTTCAGGAGTAGCATTTCCGTAATGGTGCTAAAATATGTAAAGATGCTGAATTATAAGATTAGGAACTACAGTAGTTCGGCTATTCTATTTTCTAAGTCTTCTAAATCAAAGGGCTTGGCGAGATAGCTGTCTGCTCCGGCTTGCTGAGCTAGTGTTTCGATATCGGTATTAGCGGATAGATAGATGACAGGGATATTGCAATATAAGGGATGATTTTTGAGCAATCGTGTGGCTTCTACACCGCCTATTTTGGGTATCCAGTTGTCCATCAAAATTAAATCAGGATGTACCTCTTCTACTTTTTCGATAATATCATGAGACGTTTCAGAGACCGCCATATTATAGCCATTTGTTTCGAGGATTATAGTACATATTTCAAGGACATGTTTATCATCGTCCAACATAAGTATTGTTTTGTTTGACATGTTGCAGCTTTAAAAAAGGTGGAGCTAAATTAAATAAAAAGCTATTGCGAGAATAAGGTTAAAATACCGATTCTAATAAGTATAAACCCGTATTTTCGATATATAAAGATGAAAAAGGGAGTTAATTTGCTGGGTTAGTCTAATTTTGAACTTTCAAAAATAGTATTATCTTTATTTTTTAATTAATATCCAATGTTGTCCTGAATTCTAATGAAAAAATACATTTTTATTTCCAATTGGCATTTCATATTGCCGCTATTATTTATCATGGCAGGAAATTGCCTGTTCGCTTTTGAGAAATCGAAACAAGCGTATTTTCAATTGAAAGTATATCATTATGAGAACGATGAGCAGGAGAAAGTCATTGATCAGTATCTTGAATCGGCGTATTTGCCGGCATTGCATAAATTGGGATTTAAAGAGGTCGGGGTATTTAAGCCCTTAGAAAATGCTGCTGGTCAAGATAGATTGGTTTATGTGTTCATCAGTGCTGCAGACTTCAGTTTGCTGGTTAATTTGGATCAGCGGCTTGCCAAAGATCAAAAATACCTGGAGGCTGGAAAGGCTTATATTGAGGCAGGTTATAGTAATCCTCCTTTCAAAAGGTTGGAGACAATATGGATGAAAGCATTTGAAGGAATGCCCAAATCGGCGCTTCCTAAATTATCTGCTGAAAAAAATAAACGCATTTATGAACTACGCAGTTATGAAGCCGCAACCGAGCAGCTTTCTGCAAATAAGATAGCGATGTTTAACAATGGAGAGATCGATATTTTCAAAAAACTGAATTTTAATGCTGTTTTTTATGGACAGGTGATTGCTGGTAGCACAATGCCCAACCTGATGTATCTGACGGCATTTGAGAACATGGAAGATCGGAATATACATTGGAAAGATTTTGGACCTTTATACAAACCAATGCAGGATTTACCGCAATATCAGAATAACGTTTCCAAAAGTATAAAAGTACTGTTATATCCCACTGCATATTCTGATATTTAGTGGTTGAACTTGTTTATCTTCTCCTAACAAACAAATTGAATTTTTTGCACCAGTCAAAAAAGCTGGCTAACGCCTGTTTGTCCAATTTTTCAAAACTGTAAATCTTATGGGGATAGGGAAGGGCATTCGTATAAATGCCGGTATTTGCTAATATTAGCATCGGATTGCTGTTATTAATTTTGTCAAAATATTTGCCTAGGATGGTGTAGTGTGTTTTAAATAAGGATTCAACAGTTTCGTTATTAGGGACTAATGAAATGGTGTAATCGTAGTCATCATGTTGCATTTTTTCACAGTCGCATATCCTGTTTTTTCCTAAAGCAACTTCATTTCCACTGTCCCAAAAAAAATTTGCGACTTCAAAAAATAAATCTTTTTTGATATGCCCGACGGGCTCAGCGATAAAATATCTCATTCCTTTTCTCTTTTATTTGTGGTGTTCTTCTTGATATTTAATGGACTACAATCTCCTTTCTGTCGGATTTAGATAATCATTAAAGACGCTGTTCGAGTTGTCGCTAACGACGGGCTGAACCAAGCTTTCTAACACAAAGAAATACCAATTCGCTCTAGTTTAAAAGAGATAAAAAGTGGTAAATATTGGACTATTCAAGGTTCCTATTTCGAAAGGTAAGAGCTGTCATACCGGTTACTTTTGAAAATAGACGTGAAAAATATGGATAGTCGTCATAACCTAGCTCTACTGCAATTTCTTTTACAGATTTATTTGAATGGTAGAGCAAACGTTTTGCTTCTAATACAACGCGTTGCTGAATATGATAAGTAACGGGTTTTCCGGTTGTTTTTTTGAGACATTCATTGAGATAGGCCGTTGATATTTTCATTTTCTCTGCATATGCTCTAGGCTGTTTAATGTCAATAAAATCTTTATCTAACAGTGAACTGAACTGTTTGCTGATCAGTTCGAATCTAGACTGTGCATCACTTTTAGTTGATTGGATTAAATACTGCGAGATAATAAGTGCCGCGATGGTATTGCAGCTATCTTTCATTAGTGCAGTATATAGTTTTTCATGTCTTCTTTCGTTGATTTTTAAACAGGTGTCTACAGTCTGGGATAAGACCGCCATTGTATCCTGATCGATTTCGATGGGAGCAATCGTCGTAATATCCTTTAGCGCGTTTACGTAGTCTGAGTTTAGGTTTTCTACACTGATCATTAAGACACTAAAAGCGCTGTAATCCATAGCTAAACCCCGATGTACTTGGTAAGGCTGGATGATCATTACGGCGGAGGAGCCTAATTGATAGCGCTGAAAATCTACTTCAAATATTCCATTTCCCTCTTCAAGAATAAAAAACAAGTAGAAATCATCACGATGTGCCTGACTTATCTTATCTAACTCTAAATTTCTGACAGCATTCCTTTTTATAGCCATTCCCGAATTAAACTCATTAGGAAATGAATTTAATGGGATGGTATTATTTTTTTTTGAGGCTGACGGATTCACGCTCAAATTTAAACATTTGTCAAGATACTAATGATGTTTTTTCTATATCCGGGGTCTTTTTCTCGAAGTTCGAGAATATTGTGTTTTAAATCGATGTTGACATACCATTCCGCGTAATGATGTTTTTCATTTCCGTCGTCAAAGAAAACTTTAGCTTTAATATATTCTTCATCAAAATATTCCGGGTGCCCACTGACGATAAAGGCGGTCGATCCAATATTATCGTGCATTTTAAAGGATGTACCATCAATTTTAAAGAGGCTATTTAAGGCTTTGGTAAAATTGTCACTTAATTTGCCAATCGAATAGAAATTGATCCCTTCGCGATAAAACCTTTGTTTATCGACTTCGGTATCGACAATGCCCAATTTCATGTCGGGACGAAAGGCGATTGCCAAACCAACTATCTCTCTACCCCAAAGCCCCTTAGCTTGGACAATATGATGTTCGTCGTCATCTTTCCAGTATTTTGTGACGGTCAGCTGTAAATCTACAAAATCATCGTCTTCACTAACGTCAATCTGTCTCAAATTACTTTGTCCTTTCAAGAAATTCAAAAAGCGCATAATTATCCTGTTAATTTGGTGTTAAGCTCCATGGCGTAGTTATGATACCAGAAGATATACGATAAGTATCATTTGCGCTGGAAGCCTTTGGCTATTGAATTAAATATACTATTTTTTTTAATAAAAAAATAGACTGGAATTAGCTTAATCGCTTAAAAAATGATTTATTTACAAAGGAAGTTTCTTCGCTGTTTTTTCTGATGCGATCTCTTTGGAGATACGTTCATTGATATTGATTTTTGCATGAATAAAAGTGAAGATTACTGTGCCATATTCCCTGGCGTAGCTATTTGTAATGGAGTCGGCCAATATTGATTTGCCGAAGAAAGGACTTGTTATTGCTAGTTCTCTTTCTCGTTCCCAGCGATCTTTAATTCGAATAACATTGCGGTATGGTTTATTCAAATCAAACCAATTGATGTAGTCAGCATTGAATGAAACAGCCTTAATTCCGCGTTTGGAATAGTAGTTTATGGCGCCGGCCTGCCCATAATTGTCGCAAAGTACCAGCGTATTTTCCGATCTAGGTATTTGGTCATAGAGACTATCGACTTTGCGTGCAAGTTCTTGCCATCCCAACATATCCGCAAAATCTTGCGGGAGCGGATGCTCTTTACCGTCCTCCCAGGTCAACATACCATACTTTCTGTATTTATCGGGATGGTTCACAAAATATGCCGGATTTCTATTGGGAAATGCAATATTATAGACCGGAAGAAATAGGATCGCAGTTAAAGCGATCAAAATAGGTTTTAAAATCTGACCAGTTTTATTTTCCAAAAGTGATGAAATATAAACTGCGCCAAAAGCAAAATATATAGGGTAAAGACCTATTGCATAATAATCTTTAGCTCTTAGAAATAAGAAGATTCCAAGGGTGATAAAGAATGAGTAGAAGAACAGACGATATGTTTTAAATGCAAGATGTTTCAGCAGTGCATATAATCCAAAAATGAGGACGGGAAAGGTCCCGAAAAAAAACAAAAATTGAGAACGTATGAAGCTCCATTGGTTAACATGGACAAGTTGCGTATCTTGAAGTTCTTTGAAATGAACAAATACAGGAAAGTTATTTTTGTATTGCCATATTATATTGGGAAGGATAATTAGTATGGCGATGAGTATTCCGTAATATAGCTTTTTTTCTGTAAATATTTTTCGCTCCGGAACCAATGCGACTGCGGGGATCAAACCCAAGATCAGAAATACGATGTTATATTTATTTAGAAATCCAAGCGCAAAAACAATAGCCATATAAAATAACCACTTGGATTGTCTGTTGTTTAAATATTTTATTATACAGTAATATATGGAGGTCCAACATAAGACATCAAATGAATTAGGTTGATATAAACCATTCAAACGGAATAGTACAGAAAACATAATACAACAGCTTCCAAAGAACTGTGCAAATAGATTTCCTTTCAGCGATTCTATTGTTTTCCAAACGATAAGAATCGTTAAGGCTCCGAAAAGTGCCGGGAAAAACTTGATCCAAAAGACAGAATTGCCAAGTATTTTGATGAGATAGGAAATCCACGATGTTAATGGTGGTACGGAAAGGTAGCCCCAAGCTAAATGGTTTGCTTGATCTATATGTAAGAATTCATCGCGCTGCAATTCGTAGGTTGGGCTAATCAACTGGTATTGCATAATGAATTTAAAAATGATTAGGCTTATTAGGATAATTCGGTTTTTGAGTGCCATCTGAATCTATGTTTATGGATGTCCTCCACCAATTTACGATTAAAATAGATTCTAAACTTTGTTTTTTAATAGAATCGATTGTTTCAGCTAATTTGGGCAGACAGCTAGCCCACTGTTTTGTCTAAATAAAGGAAATCATCACAAAATTTTTTGAAAACGTAAGACTAAGAATCCCCAAGAAAGCAAACGATAGATCGGCATAAAATGTTATTTTCGTGTAAACCAACAAAACATGAGTATAGCATTAATACTGAATAGGGCCAGGGCCGAGGAGTGGAAGGTAGAAATCAATAAATATTTACCTGAAATAAAGGTGGAGATCTTCCCTGAGATTGAAAATTATGATGCGGTCGAATTTGCGCTTTGTTGGAAACCTGAAGCAGATTATTACACTCATTTTCCAAACTTAAAAGTTATCCAGTCTGGGGGCGCCGGAATAGATCACCTTTTTCCCAAAAGTGTTTCATCCCATCTCCGCATTTGTAGGATTATCGATCCCATGTTGAAAAGCGATATGTTTGAACATGTTTTGACTTGCTTGATGCATTCGATGAAGAAGTTTTCGGCTTATATAAACGAAAAAGAAAAGAAACATTGGCAGCCCTTGCTATACAAATCAATTGGTGAAACCAGGGTTACTATCTTAGGATTAGGCGAAATTGGTGGTTATGTGGCTGAAAGGTTGGTCCAATTGGGATTCAACGTAAATGGGTGGGCTAATTCACCTAAAAATCTTAAGGGAGTGAATTCGTTTACTGGAATGAAAAGACTTCGTTCTGCCCTTGAAGACACGGATTTTATGGTTAATATCCTACCATTGACCGATGCAACAAAGGGAATTCTAAGTTGTGATTTGTTCAATTTGTGCCCAAAAGAAACTGTACTCGTGAACGTTGGTCGAGGGGAACATCTCGTGGAAAGTGATTTGTTGGATGCAATTGATGGAAAGAAAATTGCCGAAGCATATCTGGATGTATTTCATCAAGAACCATTACCGCAAGATCATCCCTTTTGGGATTGCCCATCCATTGTGATAACCCCGCATGTTGCGGGTAGGACAAATATTGGCTCTTCCGTCTTACAAGTGGTGGATAACTATCGAAGAATGGTTGACGGGCGACCTTTGCTCAATGAGGTTTCTTTACAAAAAGGTTATTAGCAATTTAAGATGTACGTGGGTTTGCGGCATAATGCATTGATTGGTATTTTATCGGATAAGTTTGCAAAGTTGGATGCTGGAAACTTATAGGCAAATGGATTTTATTTTTTAGATTTATATAGTCAATTATCCTTGCTTTATAAACAATTTATGAAGGTACAAGTATCTACAAACTTTAGGAAACACGCGCGTAAAACAATTTTATCTATTGTTGTGTTTGCGATTACTTATGTTATTCTGCTGCTTTTCGCAATAGGTATTACAGTTGGTTTTACCATACTTGGAATAATGATTTTCACCGCCAAGCCCATGTTTTACACTGCAATTTTATGTTTGGGCTTACTCGCTACAGGTCTGACTATACTGTTCTTTTTATTAAAATTTGTTTTTGCGTCAACAAAAGTTGATACGGGACATCTTACGCAGATATATGAGCGCGACGAACCACAGTTATTCGCACTTATTCATGAGGTCGTAAAAGAAGTTGATACCAGCTTTCCAAAGAAAGTTTTTCTATCGCATGAGGTCAATGCATCTGTATTCTATGACTCTAGTTTTTGGAGTATGTTTTTACCCATTAAGAAAAATCTTCAGATTGGTGTGGGGCTGGTGAATGCAGTTACTCAACAGGAATTAAAGGCTATTCTTGCACACGAGTTTGGACACTTCTCACAAAAGAGCATGAAAGTGGGTAGCTATGTTTACCATGTTAATCAGATTATCTACAATATGCTGTATAAGAATGAATCGCTGGATAATATGTTTGATAAATGGAGCAACATCAGTGGATACACTGCGATTTTTATTGGCATATCAGTGTTTATTATCCAACAGATTCAGCATATTTTGAAGCATCTTTACGAATATGTAAATCTCAATTATTTGGCATTATCGAGAGAGATGGAATTTCATGCGGATGAGATTGCGGCACATGTTGCCGGTTCCCAGGCTTTGGCTGATTCGCTGCTGCGCTTGAGTTTTGCAAATCATGCACTAAATAATGTGCTTACCTTCTATGATAGCAAATTTTCTGAAAATATCCGCAGTCGCAATATTTATCCCGAGCATCGCTATGTCATGCTCCTGTTTGCGGAACGCAATAGATATCAAGTGCGAAATGGCTTTCCCCAGATCGAATTAGCGACTTTAAAAAAATATGATAAATCGAAATTAAATCTTGAAGATCAATGGTCATCTCATCCGTCGGATGAAGATCGGGTAAAGGCATTACAGCAGCTTAATATTGTCAAGAAAGAAATCAACAACGCACCTGCTATTGAATTGCTAGCTAATCGTGCTGCGGTAACAAACCAGATTTCGGACAAGTTGTTTGCGCAGGTACAGTATCAACATCCTCCTTCGCTGTTAGAAATAGCATCTTTCAGTGCGGATTTTGAAAATCGGATGAACAAGTATGCTGTTGATCTAAGATTCAATGATTTCTATGACTACAATCATCCTGTGCGAAAAGGTGAAACGCCAATTTTTCAGGAACAGTCAAAGCCGACTTTTGATGAATTATTTGCCGATAGTAGAGTTGACGCATTATATGAACTTAATAGCCTGAAAAATGATAAGTATGTCGTTGAAGCAATCGGCAAAGGCGAATTAAAGTTAAAGTCGTTTGACTACGATGGTATAAAATATCGTGCTGCGGATGCCTTCGAATTACTGGGGAAAATTGAAAACAATATTGTAGCTACGGAGCATAAAATTACCCTCTATAACCAACAGATCCACTCTTATTTTGCACGCTTAGCGGATAACCAGGGGATGTGTGAAGAGTTTGAACGGAGATATTATGATTTTGCTTTTTTCGATAAAAATTATGAAGAGGCAGAAAAACTTTATGCTGACATGACGGAGAACACCCGGTTTATATTTCAGACTTTGCCTTTCGCAGATATTGAGGCTAGGTTGCGAGACGTCAAACCTATGGAAGGGGAGTTAAAAAAGAAACTGGCAACACTTATGGCACTTCCTGGAAGCAAAGACGAATTGGATGATACGTTGCTTACGTCATTGGACACATATATCAATAGGGAATTAATCTATTTTAATGTAGATCGTTATAATGAGGATAATCTTCAAATTCTTTTTAATGCCATCTCGGTCTATAAAAAGTTATTGGATGATCAGCATTTCGCGAAGAAAAAGCACTATTTAGATTTTATGCTTACCCTTGAGGAGGGTAAGGGGCAGAAAAAAGAACTGTCGTAATTGCCCTTCTATATTGACGGTTTGTCCCCGCCGTACGTCGAATGAAATGGTTTAATTTTGAGAGACAGTAACCCAATTTTAAATTGGATTTGTTTTATTAAAAACTAAAGTTTTTGTTATGCGGAAATTAATAATGAAAATGTCTATTTCCATCGATGGATTTGTTGCGGGCATCCACGGTGAACTTGATTGGATGTTTAAAAGTGGCGACGATCATTCTAGCGCATGGGTTTTAAATATTTGTGAATCTGCCGGCATTCATCTAATGGGTCGAAAGACCTTTGAAGTAATGGCTTCCTATTGGCCTGCTTCGACAAATCCTTTTGCGGCAGCAATGAATGAAATCCCTAAAGCTGTCTTTACAAAAGAGGGCTATCATCCCAAAACAAAAGATTTCGCAGACAATACAAAGCTTCCTGCGAATTCCTCTTGGATGAATGCCCGGGTTTTTGATGCAGGTCTCATTGAAGGAATTAAAGCACTAAAAGCAGAATCTGGGAAGCCAATATTGGCGCATGGCGGAGCTGAATTTATGCGAAGTTTAATTGAAACCGGATTAATTGACGAGTATCATTTGATCACACATCCAATTGCATTGGGTACTGGGCTGCCCATCTTTGACGGTCTTTCCAAACCCTGTGAACTAAAGCTTATGCACGCGCAGGTTTTTCCAGGTGGTGTTGTCGCACATACCTATTGTCCGGCGTAGAATGAACATAATACATCTAGATGTCGTATGTTCATTCCAGCAGCTAGCTTTTTAGAAATTCAGTGAATCGGCAGAGGGGCCATAACTTGCCGGAAGGGGAATATCATTGAGTCTATAGTAAACACCTAATTGTGCCCTGTGATGTGTAATCTGGTTTAATGAGTGACGAATAGCACCGTATTTGCTCCAGCTTGCCAGTTCATGGCCGTCATTTTTAATGGTCCAGCTCGGAATCAAGTCTTCTTCCTTAGCTGTTTCTAAAGCATTTTTTCCGGCTTCGTAATCTTCGTCCAATTTTTTTAAGAGATCATCCCGGGTCAATAGACTTGTGGGCACATAAGCACTTTTGGCAAAGTCAAGTTCTGAAGTCTTTAAAATGGTACTTGGCCATTCGAAAACTTCGACTAAGTGGGTTGCCAGACGCATCATTTTCATGCTTTTTTCATGTGGGGCATATTCATTCTTGCCTTCAGGGAAAAGTGCAATAAAGTTTTTTGTAATTTGATATTCATTCGCTAATTCTTCTTTTAATTGTGGTAATGTTTCCATGTTTTTTACTGTAATAATTTAAAATTCGATTAGTTATCCTACTAATAGCCTTCGCACTGGAATTGTTTTTTCGTTTAATATTTTTCTTTTCCTACTAAGGTTAAACAAAGATATAATCACAGGGTGACAGCTATGTGTCAGTATGAATTATCGATTTATGATAAAAATAAAATAGTGACAGTTCTTATTATCTCATGTTGTTGAAAACTTGGACTGCAAAGTTTCGAGTATTTGTTTTTTTTATAACGTTTATTTACGCAAGCGCAGCAAATAATAAGGCAGGTCAAGCGAATTGTAAAAAGGGTGAAAATGAGCATATAGACTAAGTATATTTGATTGGTAATTAATTAAATAAAATAGAACTATGGGAAATAAGAAAGCAATATTCACTTTTGTAGGCCTGGTATTGGTTGCAGCAATTGGTATCGGTATATGGGCTTACCGTCTTTTGGGAAATATGGAGGCGGATCAGGAAAAAACAGAACAATTATCTTCCCGAATTTTAGCAGGTTTTGGCGATCATACCGCTATTTATAAATATCCAGTACAATTGTCCACAGTAGACTGGGGGAAGAGCTGTCTAATTCTTGAAAATGGCGGTGCCGGTGATTTGGGAATAACTTATAAGGAAAAATGGAACGAGGCATTGGGAACAGTAGATAATTATCCCGGTGATGCTGTCAAAGGCATTGTTATGATAGCGATGGACATGCAGGAAAAAGGTGAGTATGTTAATAAAATCGGCCAAAGAGATAAAGCTTATCAGCGCAATTATATCATTAGCTATGTAGATCTCGACAAGAAGGTAGTCATTGCCCGCGATACTCTATATGGTGAGGAGCCGCCTTTGGTGAATCGTTCCTCCGGTTCGGGAGCTGGTGACTTCCCCTCGGAAACAGCAGTTGTAAATTCGGTCAAAAGTAGGTTGAAGTTATAATTTTTTTTTCTTCGTTTATGGAATTTTGATATTCTTCGCATCCCTGCACGAAAGTTGAAGTGCCGGATGAAAGAATCTAGTACTTGGCTTTAGGTAAATTTATCTATTTTAAAAGAATTTAGCCAGTATCTTAAACATGAAATGGAAATCAATTGTTGTATGCTTTTTAGCTGTTCTGTATTCCGTGGTCCTTTGTGGGCAATCGACCTTATTCAATAGTCCGCGTGGATCTTCTGACTATTATATTTATAAACTGAGCCCAGAAGTTTTAAGAAAAATTCACTTGGGAGAGAAGAAATTCGATGAAACTATGCTCAGCGATTTTTTTCTTAAGTATAAGGCCGGAAGTCCACAGCCGACTTTACCTCCTGGTAATTATGTCCAGGTCCGCGCCAGTGGAGCTGATCTCATCTATCAGGAATTGATTAGTGATAACCTATATGTCAAGATTATCCCAGCAGAAACTTTTGCGATTTGTCTATACGATTCGCTGGGAACGATTATAAAAGATGCACAAGTAAAAGTGAAGGGACGTCGCATGTCATTTGATAAGAAGTTTCATTACTATAAAGTTGCCAATGCAAATAATGACGATATTGTCAGTATTGAACATAAGGGTGTCTATCATTACCTGAGTGTAGAGCGGAGTTGGCCTTACAAAGACAGGGTTCCATTATGGAAAGGGATCAAAAATAGCTTGCTTAGAACAAAGTTTAAGATTAAGAGGTTCTTTCATAAACAGGAAACTGAACAGACAGAAAGCTTTATGGTTTTTAACAAGCCAATGTATAAGCCAAATGAGCAGGTTAAATTTAAAGCTTATCTTGAGGAAGAAAAATGGAAACCTTACCGTGATTCTATTGCCGTACGTCTGACAGGTGGATATGGGTATGCCAAAGATACCGTTTTGACCCGACTTGCTCCCTATCGTCCGGGAATGTACACCTTTGAATTTAATTTGAAGGGGCTTGGCCTTATCCTTGATAAAGATTATGGGATCTCTTTGGAATCTACAAAAACCAAAGTCGTCTTGCATCAACAGTCTTTCCGATATGAAGATTATGAGTTAAAAAGCCTAAGTTTTAATATGACGTCCGAAAAGACGAAATATGCTAAAGGAGACAGTGTGCGACTGAAACTAAAAGCTTTAAATGAAAATGAAATGCCCATATATGATGGGAAAGTAGATTTGCGTGTTGTGACAAGTCCACTTTATACGCTTGATGTAAAAGCCAATAAGGTTAATTTTATTCCAGATACTTTATGGCAAACGAGCGTTTCGCTCGCAGATGTGGCGGAAAAGGAAATTGTATTACCCGATTCAATTTTTCCGGCTGACATTGGTCTTACATTTCGGGCTATTGGCACTTATCTAAGTTCAGATAATGAAAGAATTGAACGAAGTCTCGACCTCAATATACTCAACAGCGAAAAAGAAATTCGTATTGCTGTAAAAGACGGGCATGCAGAGCTGAAATATTTCGAAAAAGGTGTTGCGATGCCAACAACTGCTCAGCTAATGATATTAGGTGAACATCGCGAAATGCTGAAGACTGAAAATTTGAGTTTACCTAATTTGGTTTCTATACCCTGGCAGGCTGAAGAAATTGTTGTCAAGTCGAATGGATTGAGTAAAAGTGTATATTTAGAGGATCAAGAACAGGCACAACTGAATTATCGGTTTTATCGAACTGCGGATTCGGTGATATTGCATGTCAATAATCCCGCTATGATTCCATTTTGGTATCGTGTCCATCGTGCTGGTCGTACGATTGCTTCGGGTTATCATACCACGTTAAATAGTAAATTTTTAGCCCGTGGAAAAGACGGGTATAGCATGGAGATCACCTATCTTTTTGGAGGAAAATCAAAAGTTATCCAGGAAGAATTACCCTATGTGGAGAAGAATTTAAATTTGGCAGTCAACACGGCGACGACAGTTTATCCGGGGCAGAAGGCTGACGTGGAACTTTCGGTTACGGATAAGAATGGTAAACCTTTGAAGGATGTTGATATTATGGCCTATGGTTTTACCTCAAAATTTAGGTCAGCAACCGCTCCAAATATTACTATGGGTGGTCTGATGCGAAGGGCAAGAGTCTCACAAAATCTTAATTTTAGTTTGGATGATGATGAGAAGGCACATCAGGGAGCTCTTCAAAATTGGGTAAAATGGTCTAGAGACATGCAGTTGGATACGATGGCTTTTTATCGGTTTTTATATCCCAAAGATTATTATCAGGAGTCTCTTCCTTTAGATGCTGTCAAGAGCCAGATTTCCCCTTATGTCGTTGTAAATGGTGTAGTGCAGGGGATACATTTAGTCTGGATAGACGGTGTACTGACTTATGCTAAACAAGACCAACAAAATAACAATACTATTTTTGAAGTTTCTGCGGGGCAGCATGATTTTAGATTTAGGACCAAGGATCGCGACATTCGTGTAAGTGGCTTTTATCTTGAAAAGGGGAAAAAGGTCATTGTTTCCTTTAATGCCTCACAGGATACGATTGGTTTTACCTACCCCGAAAAAGCATTCAGCAAAGGCCAGATTTTGGTTTACCGATTACCTAAAGAAGAACGTGGTAAGCTCTACACTAATGAATTGACTGAATTGAAGCGCCAGTTGATTACAGTAACCAACAATTTTGGAGCCTGGCAATTACCCAATAATCATGTGTTGATTGAGAGACCAGCATATATCCAGACAGCTGGAGATCTCTATTACCTCAATCCCCTTAGAAAAACCGTTTACGATAGTCGTTTGCGTACACAGGTTCCTGTGCCACTGATGGTAGGACCATTTCCAAGGACAGAAATTTATAATGGTGTGTCCAAAATAGGTACGCTCATGGTTGACACAGCGAAAATTGGACGTTTTGAAATTGAGGGGGGCTATCAATATAGCATCTATAAAAATTATCAAAAGCAAAAAAGCTGGGATGGCAATCCTATGCGGATTGATCTGTATGATTTCAAGCCAAATTTAGATTTTCAGGAGAAGATATGGTCATTGGAGGATATCAAGTCAAACGTAGAACGTACTTTCAAAGAGATCATGCAAAATAGCACGGGACTAGCACAATTTGCTACGGTGAAGAAAGGAAAAAATGAGGCTATTTTTAAATTGAATTTAACTTTGGGCAATGATGTTGAACAGAAAGGCATTCGGCCTACATTGATCTTTATTGAACCGACGAATGTCGAAGAGAGAATGTATTTTCGACTATTTTACGGTGGACATCGAACTTTTGGAGATCTTCCAGTCGGCGATGTTACATTGCATATTGTAAAGGATGATTCAACTTCTTTTAGTTTGCCAATCAAACTCAAAGCCAATGGGATGAATTATCTCCGGCTGGATTCTATTCAATGGAGCAATGCATCCCAAGCGGCAAGATTGGCTTACAAACTTGTACGTGATGAAATTATTGTGCGTACCTTAGAAAACCCATTGCGGGATTCTATAAGCCATGGGCAAGAGATTGTTCCGCAGCTCTTAAAAATAGACCGGGAAGATTTTAGAACGAAGAGAAAGAATAATAAGGTCGCCAGGGTCTTAGTTTATGATGGGGATACGCCATTAATTGGGGCTAAGGTGAGTGTTCCGGATACCAAAAAACGATATTTCACAAGCTTTGATGGTAGTGTGGAACTTGAGCTCTCCGATGACAAAAATACGGTACTTGAGATTGCTGCTTTAGGGTACAATACCGCTACGGTCAAAGTCTCCAGTGGCAAAGATTATTTCGTGGAATTAAAGCCAAGCGAAAATCAATTGGATGAAGTGGTTGTTGTGGGGTATGGCGTCCAAAAAAGGCAATCATTGACTGCGGCAGTGAAATCGATCAATGCTAGGATGGATGGGGTGACTACAGCTATGCTGCAGGGGGCTGTAGCAGGGATTCGTATTCGTGGCGCTGCTCGTCCGGCCCCCAATGAAAAACCATTGATTTTAGTGGACGGAGTCCCTTTTGAAGGTGATATTTCAAGTCTTGATCCATCGACTATCGCGTCATTGAATGTGATTAAAGATCAATCTATGCTGGGATTGTACGGTGCGCGGGCCGCCAATGGCGTGGTGATGGTTCAGATGAAAGCTGGAGCATCTGCGACATCGACAGGTGCTGTGGATATGCCCTATTTGGAATCTGGAAATACAATGCGCGTGAACTTTCGCGATGATGCATTCTGGCAGCCAAAGCTAACTACCGATGCTCAGGGAAAAGTTAATTTTGAAGCGACCTATCCGGATGATATTACCAATTGGCGAACATTCTTTATCGCTAAAGGAAGTAAAAATTTCGCCGACATAAAAGAGCTAAATGTCAAATCCTTTAAAGCTGTTTCGGCACATTTGGCGACTCCCCGATTTGCCATCAGAAGTGATCAGTTTACAGCCATGGGAAGGGTTGTTAATTATCTTAGCGACAGCTTGCAGCTCTTGCGTACCATCAACAATGGGCTGACAACGCAGGAGGCAACGTTGAAAATTGCGAAGTCCTATCGGGATCCTATATCAGTTATTGCCGCTCAGGGGGACAGCGTCCAACTTGCTTATTCGATCGAATTGTCAAATGGATATTTTGATGGTGAAAAACGTAGCATTCCGATTTTTGAAAAGGGGCTTGAACAACATGAAGGAGATTTTAAAGTACTCAACAGTACCGCAGAATATTTACTAAAAACTTCTCCAGCACTAGGCGAAATCACCTTGCATGCCGAAGCAAATTCGCTGGAATTTTTACAACGGGAAATTGAATCGATCGATCGTTATAAATTTCTATGCAATGAACAGATGGCTTCCAAATTGAGCGCATTACTTTCCAAAAAAGAGCTGACAAAATTGATCGGAAAGCCCTTTACAGAGGATAAGAAAATAAAGGATCTTTTGAAGGAGTTACAGAAAAACAAAAATTCCAATCAGGGCTGGGGTTGGTGGAACAAAAGTGAAACTGTGACCTGGATCAGCAACTATGTGATCGGGGTACTGTTGGATGCCCGAGAAGCCGGCTACCAGGTTGAGATCGATACGGAGATTTATGCAGAACGTGAAAAGACCATGTTGAAAAGCAGCTTGGCTTCGCTGGATGTTCTATTGGATAAAGATAAGCTTCACGGGGCCAAGGAGAATTTGTTTAGCTCCTTGATATATCTACTCCGGTTGGATACTAAAGCTGATTACAAAGATTATTTCTTCGAAATCGACACAAAACTGAAAAGTAAAACCATTAAGGATAAACTGTTGAAATATCTATTGATTTCAAAACTGGGTCTTAAGGATTTACATGCTGCAGATACCGTTCTTAAATACGCGTCAAAGGCTGTCTTAGGTGGGCTCTATTGGACTTCTGGAACTACAACAGATCAGAAAGGCGGATTTTTTATGCGCCCAACGGAAACCAATACCGTGAATACATTGTTGGCTTATGGTGTCTTAAAATCAATCGGTGGTCATGATTCAGATTTAGAAAATATCCGTAATTACTTTTTCGCGCAGCGGCAGCAAAACCAATGGTATAATATCTACGAATCTTCCCGTATCATACGAAGTATTCTTCCTGATGTACTGAAAGAGGGTGAATCTTTCCAGGCACCGGTAATGGTCATCAATGGCAAACGCGTCACTGCATTTCCGTATACGCAAAGCTTTAAGTCGGATGAGCAGATTAAAGTGAGGAAAGAAGGGACGGGGCCGGCTTTTGTGACGGCTTATCAAAATTTTTGGAATCCCAATCCAGCTGTAGAAAAAGAAAAGGGCTTTGCCGTGGCAACGCGATTTAAGGACAATGGTGCTACGGTAGCGGCACTCAAGGAAGGGAAGCCTGTAAAACTTGAAGCAAGCGTAACATTAACTGGTGAAGCTGAGTATGTGCAGATTGAAGTTCCGATACCGGCGGGATGTTCTTATGAAACAAAAACCAATGGATACTATAGAATCGAGGCGCACCGAGAGCATTTCAAAGATCGTGTCGTCATTTTTTGCAACAAACTGGGGAAAGGTACACATACCTTTGAGATCGAACTTTTACCTCGTTATACCGGGACTTATACTGTCAACCCCGCGAAGGCTGAATTAATGTATTTCCCGACATATTATGGAAACGAGAAAATGAAAGAAATCGTGGTGGAGTAAGTGTATTGTTAAAATAAAAAGGGACTTATCACATGATAAGTCCCCAACATATAAAAACTAAAATTAAAAGTGCGCTATTAATGATCCCATCCGCCTCCTAGGGATCTGTATATCGCTACGCTTGCTTTGAGTTGGTTGACCTTCTTCTCAACGAGCTCAAATTTAGATTCCAGGGCATCGCGTTGCGTTAGCAGAACTTCCATATAATCTGCGCGAGCGTATTTAAAGAGGTCGTTGGAAATACCGATAGACTCATTTAATGCATCAACTTCCTTGGTCTTAATTTGTAGGCCATTCTCCAGATTTTTAATTTTGGAGAGTTGGTTTGCAACTTCAATATATGCAGCCAATATGGTCTGTTCATAATGGTAAACAGCCTGAACCTGTCGTGCATTGGCATTATAGTAAGCCGCCTTGATCGCTCGTTTGTTAATCAGGGGCGCAGTAAGTTCTCCAACGAGCGAAGCCAGAAATGATTCCGGCTTAACGAGATAAGTTGGATCAAAGGCCTGAAACCCTACACCAGCAGCAATATCCAAGGATGGGTAAAAGCGGGCTTTAGCCGATTTTATATCCAGTTTGGAAGCTGCAAGTTCATACTCCGCCTGCTTAATATCGGGTCTGTTTTCTAATAGCTCCGAAGGAATACCTGTGTAGACGGTTTGAGGAACAAGCTTGTCAAAAGAGGCTTGGTCTCTTTGAACCGGCTGCGGGAATCTTCCAACAAGGTAGTTTATTCTATTTTCTGTTTCTGTGATCTTCTGCTTGATATCATATTGCATACCTTGGGTTTTCAATATCTGGGCTTCGAATCTTTTGACCGCTAATTTATTGGATCGCGCATTTTTCTTCAGGTCATTCACGACGACAAGGGCGTCGTTTTGAATCTTTACATTCTCATTGATAACCAGGAGTTCGTTGTCCAGCGCCAGGAGTTCATAATAAGAATCTGCAATTTCAGCGATTAGGTGAGTTACCATAAAGTTTTTGCCTTCCACGCTGGCAAAATACCGTTGCAGCTGCGCTTTGGTCGCATTGTGAAGTTTACCCCAGATATCTGTTTCCCATTGTGCCTGTACACCAACTCCAAAATCAAATAGCGGTTCAGGCATTTCACGTCCGGGTTCGATTTCTGTATTCTTTTCCATCGCTCCAATGTTTGTGTAGCGACTTACTTTGTCGACCCCCGCGCCAACTTTTACGCCTACGGAAGGTAGATATTCACCTTTTTTGGCGCTTACCTCATTTTTGGCTATTTCAATTTCCTGAAGCATAATATGTAGCTCCTGGTTGTTTGCTAGTGCCTGACCGATCAGTCCTTGTAAATTGGGATCGCTGAAATAGCTGTTCCATTTTATTTTTCCTGTATTCGCGGTGTCGCTGTCAGCATCGCCATATTTATAAGGAACGGTTCTATTTTCGGCACGTTGTTTTATTTCCAGTGGTTTGCAGGCTGCGAGACTGAGCAAGAAAAGTGCAAAACCTGTATAGTGATATAATCTATTCTTATTCATAATGTATCATGTCTTCGCTTAATGGTGATTCGTCTTCGGCTTGGATCATTTTTCTTCCGTCAGCCAATTTTGCAAAAATGTAGTAAAGTCCGGGAATGACAATAACGCCAAAGATTGTTCCGACAAGCATACCTCCCAGTGCTGAGGCACCTATGGTGTGGTTACCGATAGCTCCCGCGCCGCTGGCAAAGACAAGTGGTACAAGTCCCGCGATAAATGCAAATGAGGTCATGAGAATTGGTCTGAAACGCGCTCTTGAGCCCTCAATAGCTGCTTCCAATATGCTATCGCCAGCTTGGCGCCTTTTCACGGCAAATTCTACGATAAGCACCGCATTTTTACCCAATAAACCAATAATCATGATCAGCCCGACCTGTGCGTAGATGTCATTTTCAAGACCCATTGCCTTTAATAAAAAGAATGATCCAAATACACCCACGGGTAGCGACAACAATACCGCAAACGGAATGATAAAGCTTTCGTACTGCGCAGCAAGTACAAGATATACGAAGACTAAGACGACTAAAAAGACATAAACGGCTTCGTTTCCACGTTGGGCCTCATCATAGGACAAGCCCTCCCAGGCAACTTTATAGCCATGTGGTAATGTTTGAAGTGCAGTTTCGTTGATTGCCTGAATAGCGTCGGCTGTTGTATATCCATTTGCCGGAAGTCCACGGATGGCGGCCGAATTGTACATGTTGTAACGCGTGATTTCGTTTGGTCCCTGTGTTTTTTTTAAGGTCATAAAGGCCGAATAAGGAACCATCTGGTCATGATCATTTTTGACGTAGAGGTTCATGATATCGGAAGGTAGCCTTCTAAATTCTGGTGAAGATTGTACATAGACCTTGAAGAATTGACCGAAACGGATAAAACCCTGCTCGTAGGTACTACCGATAAGGATATTGAGGTTGTCCATGGCTTTACCAATGGAAACGCCTTTTTGCATGGCGGCGTTATTGTCAAATACCAATTCGTATTGTGGGTAATTGGCGGCAAAGAATGTAAAGACTCCGGTGAGTTCCTTACGTTTCTTTAGATTAGCGATAAACGCTTTATTTACTTTATCGAAATCTTGGTAATCGGTGGTTCTATTGAGGTCCAGCAGGCGCATGGAGAAACCTCCTGAAGAACCAAACCCTGGAACAGCGGGAGGTTCGAAGAATTCAACCGTTGCACCAAGATTTTTTGATTTTTCTTCAAGTTCTTCCATGATCTCTTTAACGGAGTGTTCACGTTCACCCCAGGTTTTGAGGTTGATAAGACAGGTTCCGGCATTCGATCCACGGCCTTCGGTCATGATTTCATAACCTGCCAGTGATGAGACAGATTCTACGCCATCTACCCCTTGACAGATCTTTTGGAGCTCTCTGGAAAGCTTATTGGTCTGTTCCAATGTTGATCCCGGAGGAGTCTGAATAATGGCATATATTGTACCTTGGTCCTCACTCGGTATAAAACCTCCTGGAAGCGTTTTGTTAATGACGAAAATTCCGACACAGAAAGCTATTAAGATACCCCATGTAATCACTCTTCGGCTGGCAATTTTACGAAGTAAGGAGGCATACTTGCCCGTTATTCTATCAAAAGTACGGTTAAAAAGGTCGAGCGATTTAGTGAATACGTTTGATTTTTTTGGTTTACCATGGTTGTTTTTCAGGAGCATCGCGGCAAGCACAGGAGTAAGGGTTAATGCGACTACTGCAGATATCACGATGGAACTCGCCATGGTAATTGAAAACTGACGGTAAAATGTTCCGACAGGACCTGTCATAAATGAAATGGGGATAAAAACGGCCACCATAACAGCTGTAATAGCGATAATAGCACCTGCGATTTCGCCCATGACTTCTTTTACAGCGCTGTATGGCGATATGGCACTTTCTTCCATTTTGGCATGTACTGCTTCAATGACCACAATGGCATTGTCCACGACAATTCCGATGGCAAGCACCAATGCAAACAAGGTAACTAAGTTGATCGACATACCGAACCATTGGATGACGAAGAATGTACCTATCAGCGAAACGGGCACGGCGATGATCGGAATCAAAGTCGAACGCCAGTCGCCAAGGAAAATAAACACAACAATGGCAACTAAAATAAAAGCATCGCGTAGAGTATGCATCACCTGTTCGATAGAAGCATCCAGGAATTGGGATACGTCATAACTGATTTTATAGTCTATCCCTGGAGGAAAGTTACCTTTCATCTCCGCAAGTTTTGCCTTCACATCTTTAATAACGTCATTGGCATTACTACCATAATTCTGTTTCAACACAATTGAAGCCGAGGGATGCCCGTCTAAATTGGAATAGATGTCAAAGAACTCACTACCCAGTTCGACTTTAGCTACGTCTTTTAACTTGATGTTTTCACCGTCGCCGTTTGCGCGAACGATAATATTGTCGTATTCTTCAGGTGTATTGTATTGCCCTTTATAGGTTAGGACATATTCGAGGGATTGCGCTGCAATACCCGAGCTTTGTCCCAGTCGACCGGGACGGCCGATGATACTTTGTTCTCCTATCGCTTTCATCACTTCATCAACTGACAAGCTATAGGCGCGCATGCGATCGGGATTTAACCAGACGCGCATGGCATATCTACGGCTACCTAAGATTTGTGATTTGGCGATACCATGAATACGATTGATTTCAGGAATGATATTTACAGTTGCATAGTTGTACAAGAATTTTTCATCCATGCTTTTGTTTGTACTGTAAAGATTCACGTACATCAGCATACTGGGCTGAATTGGATTGACGACGACTCCTTCCTTTTGAACAAGTTCAGGCAGTAGTGGCATAACTTGATCCACCCGGGTTTTGACCAGTACGACGGCATCGTTGGGATCTGTTCCTGGATCAAATACGACGTTTACGGTTGCTTCACCGGCACTGGTCGCATCGGTTGCGATATAGCGCATTCCCTGTACACCATTGATTGCATTCTCCAGTGTAATCAGTGAGGATTTTACGAGTACATCGGCACTTGCACCAGGATAGGCAATGGAGACCGCCACTGTAGTCGGTGCGATTTTTGGAAATTGCTCAGTAGGAAGTTGCTTTATGGCCAAACCTCCGATAAATAGGATTACAACCGATATGACAATAGCAAATACCGGTCGATGTATTACTTTTTTAAACATAATGCTGCTTTTTTAATTACTCTGCATATAAATCTAAGTTTGACATGACTTTCTCCGGAGTCTGATATTTGGATTCAATAGTCTGGTTTTCCTGTACCATGCGAAGTCCATTCAGCAGAATCTTTTCGTCCTTGCCCAATCCGGAAGAAACAACATAGATATGCGGCAGTTCGGCAGCAACTTTTATTTCTCTTGCTTTTACTTTATTATCTTTTGTAATAACGTAAACATATTTTTTTTCAAGCTCCTCGAATGTAGCTTTCTGCGGTATCATAAGCGCGTTATTATAGGGCGATGTAATGACGATATTACCTGTCTCGCCATAACGCAATAATCCCTTTGGATTTGGAAAAGTCGCTCTATAGGCAATATTTCCAGTTTCATTATTGAAGTCTGATTCAATTGTTTCAACAATACCCTCATGACCGAATTCTTTTCCATTGGCCATGTTTAACCGTACATGCAGCGGGCTGTTGTCTTGTTTTGCGTCCATTTGATTGAGGTATTCGACTTCGGGTACATTGAAGTAAACCCACATTTTACTGTTATCGGACAGCTCTGTGATCAACTCACCTTCATCGACAAGACTTCCTTTACGGACATGAAGCTTACCAACGATTCCGGAAAACGGTGCTACGATATCAGTAAATTTGAGATGGGTATTCATAGCGGCTAACTCAGCTTTGGCTTTTTCATATTTTGCTTTTGCCATTTCAGTTTCCTGCGGAGCGACAATATCTTTTTCGGACAGATTTTTGGTGTTCTGATATTCGATTTCAGCATATTTTACCTCTGCTTTAGCACGATTAACATCGGACTCATAGAGGTTGGGCATGATTTTAAAGAGGGGTTGTCCTTTTTGTACAAATTGACCTTCATCGACAAATATCGATTGAATGTAGCCTTTTTCCTGTGCGCGCAATTCAATATGGTTGATCGAACGGATTTGGGCTACATAATCTTTATTGACAATTGTATCTTTGACCAAAGGAGTAGTGACATTGAAAACTGCAGCTTCTTTTTTGTCTTTTTTTTCTGACTGACAGCTTGTCGATAGAATAATAAGGCACAGGCTTATATACATAAAGCTTCTCATGACCATGATAATAGTTTTCTAATTATTTTCGAAAAATTGAACAATAGTGTGACCTGCTTCCAAATGGTTTTGAAAGCTATTTTGAGGTTTTTTTAAGAAATTATTAAAAAATCACAGCCTGAATACACTGTAATGGATATATAGGGCGTTTTTTCGTGAAGTAAGCTGGTTGGAATTTGCAAGCGAAACTGCTGTGCGTGTATTGTGAAATTCGGGATGGATATAAGAGACTAGATTTCCAAAACCATCTCCTTTAAGTGCGAATAAGTTAGGGCTATTGGAATCGCTTCCCGTGTCGTCGTTTTCATTATCATTTTCTGAAAAATAAGCCCTTAATTTTTCATGTCGAGGACGTTTAGTTTTGCGAATAACTTTGGTGTCATAATCTTCGCTTTTTACTTGCTTGTTGAAGTGATTGACAGCGTGAAGATTGCAGGAGGGAATATTATTTGGTGTTGGCACATGATACCAGCCAAAACTGATAAGTATTGCGCAAACTACGCCGAACAGATATTGATGGAATTTTCCTTGCATCCTTGAAAGCAAATGTAATTAAACTTTAAAAATGATACAAGTGATTTAGGTATGGAAATTTTAAAGTTTATGTAATATTGTTACAAAGTGTTTAAACTGACGGTGTTTTAGTGGTTAATTGTGTAAAAATTACTTAAATTCCGTTTTTGAAATTGCGTTTAGGATATATTTTTAAAAAATATGACCTAAATAGCTTTAGTTTTCTTTAATTGGTTGTGTTTTTAGGTGTTTTTCGGGGTGATTTTCGTTGTTTTTTTAGTTTGGCTTAATCTATTCTTTCAATTGAGTAAGAATGGCTTGCAGTATTTTTTGATAAGTGACCACCTTAATATCCAATTGGGCTATTCTAAACGGTTTTTAACGTTTTCTGATTATTTCGTAGCATTTGTATTGCTTTTTCAGCTCTTGTTTTTCGGGTTTGTTCCTGTTTTGCTGATCCAACCCAATCACAATAGCCTTGTTTGTATGATTTGGAAAGTGTTTCAAAAAAAGCATTGGCTTTTTCGTCCGTATCCAACAATTGTTGGAGTTCCATAGTAACGCCTTCAATATGTTCACCTTTTTTTAGCATGTATTTTTATCCTTTGATTCCCGATAAAAATACATAAATATCTTCGAGTTGCCGGCCTTTATTGCATGAATACTTTTGACTTGCCCGTTAGGTAATACGATCAGGGGACTGCAATACTTTTTCTTGGAATAAGACTTACATGTTGCCGCTGTCTTCATATGCGTTGAAACATATATCGTTCTTATTTGTAGTTCTATTAGTCAACAAAAAATTTTCAATATGAAAGCAGTACGTTTTTTTGGGCATAAAGATGTCCGCGTTGTGAATGATCTTGTGAAGCCCGTTCCTAAGGGCGATGAAGTATTACTAAAAATTGGTGGTGCAGGTGTTTGTCATTCTGATCTCCACATTATAGATGAGGGGACCGTTGTAGGTACGGTATTTACCTTGGGACACGAAAATGCGGGCTGGATTGAAGAAGTTGGATCGGATGTAAAAGACTATAAAAAAGGAGACGCGGTACTGGTCTATGGCCCTTGGGGCTGTGGGCACTGTAAACCCTGTCAGCAATCAAAGGAAAATTATTGTGATCACCAGTCGGAAATGGCTTATGGTGGTGGGCTAGGCCTTGATGGAGGGATGGCGGAATATATGCTTGTCCCTTCTTCGCGTTTACTGGTCCCAATTTATGACTTAGATCCAGTTATTGCTGCGCCATTAACGGATGCGGCACTTACTCCTTATTCGGCGATAAAACGTTCGATAGGCAAATTGACAGCAGATGAGTATGTGGTTGTGATCGGAGTTGGAGGTTTGGGCCATGTTGCCTTACAAATACTAAATGAAGTAAGCGCGAGTTCAATTATCGCCTGTGATGTCACCGAAGAAAAACTAGCCTTTGCTAAAGAACTCGGCGCAGCCTATGTGGTTAATTCGAAAGATGCAAATGCAGCCGAACAAATCAATAAGATTACTGGCATAAAAAAAGCTAAAGTAGTGATTGATTTTGTCGGCGCAACATCGACTATAGATCTAGGAACAAAGGTTGTTGGTTTGGATGGTGACCTGACAATTGTTGGATTAGGCGGGGGACACTACCAGTACAATATGTCGGGGCTTCCTTTTGGTGTGAGTATGACAAACCCGTATTGGGGCTCTCGGGTTGAGCTTATGGAAGTTGTAGGTTTGGCTAGGCAAAGGAAGATTCATATTGAAATTGAGCAGTTTAAGCTTGATCAGGCTAACGAAGTTTATGATCGAATGCGCAACGGTAAGATCAAAGGAAGGGCTGTACTGATTCCTTAGTGAAAAAAAAGTCTATCTTTTTGGTAGTTTATTTTGGATTTTATTTTTTTGATGCTTATCTTTGTTGTATCATAATTTAGGTTTATAATTGGTTATTTAAGGTTTTCATTCTCCCCGTTTGAAAACCTTTTTTTTAAGTTTCTCTTTTGATTGATTATTAAAAACCTTCTGCCTTCTTTACTGTTGTAATACTAATAATCCGCGCTGATTTATCTGCAAAATATTTATGGACAAAACAATTCTCGTACTCACCGATTTTTCTGAAAACTCATGGACTGCTATTCGATATGCGGCGAATCTGGCTAAAAAATTTAATTGGACAGTAGAACTTCTGCATACTTATACCATCCCAATAAAAGACAGTGTCCATGCGAAAATGGAGAATATGTTTTTGAAGCCTCAGAAGGAAGAGGCTGAAAGCATGCTCAAGGACTGGCAGATACGTATCGACGATGAATTTCCTGATCTCCGCTGTAAAACCGTAAGTTTGGCCGGCAACTTGGAAAAAACGGTACTAAACTTACTACAAGAAAAGGAATATCATTTTATCGTCATGGGAGCTAAAGGTAAAGGTATGATACAGAAAGCTGTCTTGGGAAGCAATACCTTCGCCCTGATAAAAAAGAGTCCAATCGGTGTCTTGGCAGTACCCATCACTTTCCAAAAATTTGGGTTGCAAAATATCGCATTACTGAGCAATTTTAAAGCGTCCGAATATGATCTACTCGACAGTTTCACCTTACGTGTACCGGAGAAATTTAATCTCAGCCTGTTGCACGTAACACAAAAGTATATCTCTCCAAAACAAGAAGATATTGAAGACTGGAAACAAAAGTTATCCGCCCAATTTTCGTTTAATAAAATTGATTATGTGGAAAAAAATGCGGTCAATCGTTTAGATTACAATATGCCTATACCACGTTGTATCGACTACATGGTGGAAATCGAAGCTATTGATCTTTTACTTGTGTCGTACAGTCCTAAAAGTTTTTTCAAAAGTATATTTTCCCGAAATCTTACGAAAGCAATTTATCGCAACCTGACTGTACCTACCTTTTTTAAGCGTAATTTATATTAATTGCGGGTAATCTCCTCCTGCTTATCACTTTCCATTGGTTGATAGTACACGTTTTAGTAAAGGGAAAATGATTAAACTAAAGTTAGTAGTCGCGATTTTATAATTACTAACGGAGCTTTAAATTGCGTCTCCGATGTGAGGTAATCTATTCATATTTTTCATTAGCTTTATCAATAATTGTATAAAATATAAACATAATGAGCTTTTGGATACTTCCTTTGATCGCAATACTTTCCGTAAGTCCCGATAGTACACATGTAGGAGAATATAAGTTTGCTGAAATGCCCAGTTGGAGTGATGAGTTCGATTACGATGGTCTTCCGGACGCAAAAAAATGGGGATATGATGTAGGCTCCTTGCATAATGGTTGGGGAAATCATGAACTTCAATACTATACAGATGCAAACAGGAAAAATGCAAGTGTTGCAAATGGTGTTTTACGTATTACTGCAATAAAAGAACAATATGAAGGGTTGAACTATACTTCTGCTAGGCTGGTGAGTAAAAACAAGGGCGATTTTCTATATGGTCGATTTGTAGTCCGAGCCAAGGTGCCGAAAGGGAAAGGTACGTGGGCAGCCGCTTGGATGTTACCGACAGATTGGGTTTACGGAGGATGGCCACATTCGGGAGAAATAGATATCATGGAGCATGTCGGTTATGACGAGAATGCAATACATATTACCGTTCATACAAAGGATTATAATCATTCTATCGGAACTCAAAAAGGAGTGATGAAACGAATTGATCAGGCAACATCGGAGTTTCATAATTATCGGATAGACTGGACCCCCGAGTATATTCGTGGTTTCGTGGATGATTTACAGATCTACAGTTTTCCAAATGAAGGAAAAGGCAATGGCGTGTGGCCATTTGATAAAAGATTTCATTTACTATTGAATCTGGCCGTTGGTGGAGATTGGGGCGGTGTGCAAGGCGTCGATAGCAGCGCATTTCCTGCAGAGATGGAGGTGGATTATGTCAGGGTATATGATTTACTGAAACCTTAAATGAATCTTGTTTTCATCTATTTTCTCTAATTTATAAAGATTAATTCAAATGTTTAGGCATCAAGGGAGAGGAAGGAATTATATTCATAATTTAAAGTTAGCCTCTATTTTATCTTGTGTGGCGGGTTTGGTCAATATTACAGGTGTTCTTGCCGTTAGCACTTTAACAACGAATGTCACAGGTCACTTCGCATTTTTTTCAGAACAGTTGATTTTAATTAATTATAAGATGGCTTTGATTTATCTGTTATACATTGCTTTTTTTTTAATGGGAGCTACCGTTTCAGGTTTTATTGTAGAATTAGCTTCAAAAAAGAAATCACATAACGCTTATATCATTCCAATTTGTATGGAGTCTATTATCTTAATTAATGTAGGACTGCTCCCAGCTTTATTAAAAGCAGGGCCAACGTTACCAACCATAATTTCATTTGCCCTGCTTTTTGCTATGGGACTTCAGAATGCCCTGGTAACGAAGGTGTCACAATCAGTTGTCAGAACGACGCATTTGACGGGATTGTTTACTGATCTTGGTATTGAAATCTCGCAGTTACTTTTTTATAGAGAAATTGCTGAAAAAGTGAAATTACACAAAAGTATTTTTCTTAAGTTGATGATTATTGGAGGCTTTTTTATTGGGGGAGTTGTAGGCGGCTTTATGTTTCAATATTTTAAACTGAAAACATTATTGTTACCGGCTAGTATGCTTTTATTTGCCTTATGGTATGACCATATTCTACTTAAGTTTTATCATTTGAAGCGAAGCTTAAGACCGGATGAATAGGTTCGATTAAATTCATATTTTAGCTTAATAACATGAACTATTCCCATATCCTGTTTGAAAAATTAGTATTATCTGCCGGTAGATTCAACATTAGTGAACCATTGTACTGCATTCTTTTATTTGAGAAAGCGACGAGTTTTTCGGTTGATTTGGTGACATACCATGCGGATCCTAAAAGTGTTTTGTTTTTGTCTCCCTATCAGTTGTTTACGATGGATGTGGTGCAGAAAAGTACCTTTAGTGTGCTAAAATTTCACGGCGATTTCTATTGTATAGAATATCATAAAGATGAAGTTGCCTGTAATGGAATTCTATTCAACAACATCTACCAGCAACCTCATGTGTTGCTCTCAACAGCTATTTATCATGAGATATCAACTATCATGGAAAAAATAGATCAGCTCAAAATGTCGTCGGAATCCTATGATCAGTCATTGAGCAGAACCTATTTACAGCTGATTTTAGCGCTGGCGAGTAGACAAAAGCTACTTTTTAACGACCTACAAAAACCGTATTGGGCTCATAGAGATATTATTGATGACTTTGAGCAGTTTTTGGAAAAGAATTATAAAGCGCATAAAGAAGTTACCTTTTATGCAGCGAACTATGGTTTAAGTCCAGCCGTTTTTACGAAAAAAATAAAATTGAAATGGGGAAAATCCCCTTCAAAGTTGATCCAGGAACGCCTCGTATTGGAAAGTAAAAGACAGCTCCATTTGACGGCCAAAAGTATTAAAGAAATAGCAGCCAATTTGCAGTACAAAGACGAGTTTTATTTCAGTAGATTTTTTAAGAAGATGGTAGGCGTATCTCCTAAGGTATTTCGGAAGCGGGTCGGTTTATCAATTGTTGCCGAAAAGTCTATGTTATAGATCTATTTGTCCATGTTGTGGATTTAAGCCATTGTTTAGTTTTGCATGGTATTAAACAAACTACGTTATGGAGAAAATAATAAAGCTATTGGCAAAGTCACAATATATCTTTACAAACTTTGCTAGAATTTCAATTTTTATTGTGATGGCATGGATTGGAGGATTAAAAGCATTTCAATATGAAGCTGATGGTATAGTTCCTTTTGTTATTAATAGTCCGGCAATGCGTTTTTTTTATCATAATACGGAAAAACGGGTGTTGGATAAAAACGGAGAGCTAATACCGGAATACCAGTTGTTTAAAAATCCGGAGGGTCGTGTCGTAAAGAAAAATATTGCATGGCACCAAGAAAATGGAACTTATATTTTTTCTTATATACTTGGCTTTGTAATTGTTTCAATTGGTCTGATGATATTTTTAGGTATCTGGTATCCTAAAATCGGAATTTTTGGGGCATTGTGTACCGTGCTTATGTCATTGGTTACACTTTCTTTCCTGATAACAACTCCAGAGGCGTTTGTGCCAAAGCTAGATGGAGATTTCCCGTCACCTAATTATGGTTTTCCTTATTTATCCGCGGCCGGTAGATTAGTCCTGAAAGATGTAATTATGCTTGCAGCAGCATTGATCATTGCAGCAGAAAGTGCCAGCCGTCTGATAAAAAAAACGAATATAAAATAGAGACAGATAGTTTTTGTATGTGAATTAGCAGCAGGTTGTTTGCTGGAGGCGATCACTACTCGGGGTAAATCCACCAACTTTTGGAAGGTATCTTTCATGCCAGCTGTATTTTGGCAGCATCTTTGTGTCTCGTCGTTAAACTATATTGAGTTATACCACGAACGATATGAAAATAATACGAACGACCCTTCCATTTCTTCTGTTTAGTTTCATCCTTTTAGTTGGATGCAACAATAATCAACAGATCAGGATGATTGATAAAGATGGTAACACACATTTGTTGACAAGAGAAGGTGATCGAAAAGGAGAATTGGGACTGCAGCGTATCATCGCTCGTGGCAATGATACAGTAATAACGATTGATGGTGCAGGTCATAAAATGATATGGACAGCTTCAGATGTGACCAATATTGATACAACAAAGATTCAATATTATCTCAAAAAAAGAAATGGAAGCAGTGTTCATATTTATACACCCGTAGATGTAAATCAAAATTTTATAGATGTCGAGGATAGTCAAAATGTTTTGTCAGATCCTTATGATGGTACAGACAAGAAAAAATCCCTACTGTAGATTGCCGCATGAAAAAGCATAATTTGGGCTAAAGAGAAAATCCTAGCAAGTTTACTTGCTAGGATTTTTTTTTGGGTACTTTGGCACCTTCTTTTTTTGCTTCGGAGAGGCCGATAGCAATCGCCTGTTTTCGTGATGTTACCTTTTTCCCGCTACCAGATTTTAATTTTCCTTCTTTCATTTCGTGCATCGTCTTTTCAACTTTCTCAGATGCTTTTTCTGAATATTTTGCCATAATAGTGTTACCCGTTGATCTGTTATTAAACACTTCTGCAAAAAGAACAGCTGTTTCAGTTGAATCGTTTGAAAATTCTTTGAGAGCGAAATAGCGAACATCTGTATCCGCTAATTCAATTCATTTCCAGCTTTAATCACGGCTTGGTTGACTGCTTTTATTCTTTCAAGATCCATTTTTTGTATTTTACGGTCGTAAGTCAATAGGCCATTGACTTCATGTTCCACATCGGTAGTTTGCGTATAAATAGCAACACTCAATCCTTTGTATCGGAGCAATTGTTCGACATTATCCATTAGGAATATATAACGGTCTGTGAGTGCCTCTATAGTGGGTTCGTAGGCATAGGCATTGTTTTCGACAGGCCACATGTGACCGCGGACAAATAAGCCTACGCCACCAAACTCTCCGAGGGAAGCTGCCCTTTTCGAATCAGGTTCTGAGGCACCCTTTGGGCCAACATAGATATGGGTGTCAACAAAATCTCCATTTCCGGGGTCACCATAAGCTTTTTGGTAAGATGGATTGTTGTTAAATCCCGAATTACCGTTCACTAAACGTGAAGGGTCATATTGTTTGGTCCAGTCGGTAATATTGCGTACATCGAAAGCGCCCCAATTTTCGTTAAAAGGAACCCAGGCGATAATGGATGGCGAGTTGTAGTGGTCGTCAACGATGGCCTTGTATTCATCACGAAATGCTTTTCGATAAATCGTAGTATCTTCTTCGGGATACCAAAGGCAGGGCATATCTTGCCACACAAGCAGTCCCATTTTATCTGCCCAATAATAGAACCGTTGGGGTTCGGTTTTCATATGCTTACGAATAAGGTTATAACCAGCATTTTTGGTAAACTCGATATCATATTTGAGAGCTTCTTCCGTAGGTGCTGTTAGAATACCATCGGGCCAATACCCCTGATCCAGGAGACCGAGCTGCATCACAAATTTGTCATTCAAGAGCGGCCTTACAATTCCGTTTACCTTACCAAGTTTAATATCACGCATACCAAAATAGCTCTTAACCTCGTCAATGATTTCTCCATTCTTCCCATGTATACTTAATTTTAAATCGTATAAAAAGGGGGAGTCAGGAGACCAAAGTTTTGGATTTTCTACCGGGATATTAAATTCCATGCCCGACTGAATTACCGTTTTTGAAATTTCTTTTCCCTCTGAAGAAACGATGGCCGTAACTTTTGCCTTCGCTGTGCTAGTGACCTGTATTTTTAGTTGTTTTTCTGCTACTTGAGGCAACAATTTGATTCCCTGTATATGGTTTTTGCTTACTGGTTCCATCCACACAGTTTGCCATATGCCAGAAGAAAATGTATAGTCGCCTCGAGGTCCATTTTTGCCCGAAGGATACTTACCGTCGTTCTTGTCATGCACTGCGACGACAATGTTATTTGGACCGGCCTTTAAAAACTCAGTGATGTTGATCCAGAAGGAGTCGTAGCCACCTGAATGAGTACCAGCTTTTCTACCATTTACAAATATAGTTGCATCGTGATCCACTGCACCAAAATGGAGTATAATATCTTTCCCTTTCCAATGATTAGGTAGCTCGAAATTTTTACGATACCACAGATTAATTTCTTGTTTGCGTTGTATTCCGGATAAATAGGACTCTGGACAATAGGGGACAAGAATGCTTTCTCGGCTGTGGTCAAAGGAAATTGGGACAGCAGGATTTAGTGCGTTCGGAGCATCCTTTCCACCTATATAATCCCATTTACCGTTGAGACATAGCCATTCATTCCTTTCCATTTGGGGACGTGGATATTCGGAAAGTGGGATTTCTGTTTGCTTGGCTATTGCTGTCCATGGGGTTGAAAGCTGTGGCTGTTGTGCCAAAGCATTAAGCCAACCGAAGAACGATAGTGCCAGCACAAAAATTGAGGTTTTGGTTTTTATCATGGTATACTTCTTGGTTTTTCAGAATATGAATATAAGTATACTAAAATGATTTAGTGAATTATAAACAAAATGTTACTAGTGGGGCTTTCGATATTGGGGTTGGTTGGTTCACAAAAGAAATAGATATTGGATTAAAGAAAATTACAGGAGCTGCCTTTTTTGAGACAGCTCCTGTATAATGCTTATTACCAGATTTTAATTCTCTCTTCTGGACTTTTGTAAAGTTTGTCACCTTGTTTAACATCGAAAGCTTTATAAAAAGCGTCAACATTGATCAATGGACCAAAACTTCTGAAATATCCTGGAGAGTGTGGATCAGTTTTAACTTGGTTGACCATATATTTTTCATTGGATAGGGTTCTCCATACCGTTGCCCAGCTTAGGAAAAAACGTTGGTCTTGTGTGTATCCACTTATTTCACCTGGGTTTCCCTTATCTTTTAAATATAGTTGAAGTGCATCATAAGCAATGTTTACACCTCCTAAATCCGCGATATTTTCACCGTTTGTAAATGTTCCGTTGACGAAAGTGCCTTTTACAGGTTCATATTTATCGTATTGAGCTGCGAGTGTTTTTGTTGCTTTTTCAAAATTGGCTTTATCTTCTGGTGTCCACCAGTCGACCAAGTTTCCATCCGCATCAAATTGCGCTCCGGAATCGTCAAATCCATGGCTCATTTCGTGGCCAATTACAGCACCTATACCACCGAAATTAACCGCGGCGTCAGCTTGTGGATTGAAAAATGGAGGTTGGAGAATTGCTGCTGGAAACACGATCTCATTGTTTACAGGATTGTAATAGGCATTTACTGTTTGTGGAGTCATTCCCCATTCTGATTTGTCTACTGCTTTTCCGATTTTCGCCAAATCTCTTTCATATCGCCATGTGGTGATACTTTGCAAGTTAGCATACAGGTTTCCACCTTTGTTTTCCGATAGAATATTTAATTTAGAATAGTCCTTCCATTTGTCAGGATAGGCAACTTTTACGGTAAATTTATTTAGTTTTTCAAGCGCTTTAACTTTGGTGACAGAGGACATCCATGTTAAATCATTGATATGAAGTGCGAAACTTTTCTTTAAATAGTCAATTAATTCCACCATTTGCGTTTTGGCTTCTGCAGGAAAATATTTTTCAACATATAACTTCCCAAAAGCTTCCCCTAAAGTGGAGTTGATAAGTTCAAATCCTCTTTTGTTTAGTGCTCTTTGCTCTTGCTGGCCTCTTAAATATTTCCCATAAAAAGCAAATCGCATATCTCCCAGTTCTTCACTCAAATAAGAGGCACTTCCATTAATAAGATGAAACTTAAGGTAATCTTTAATGACAGGAAGGTTCTGGTTGCTGACCAATTTGTCAAAGTTCTTATAATAACCTAATTCTCCGATGATTACTTTTTCTGTATTGACGCCAACTTTTTTGAGGTACTCAGGTAGATTTACATTTTTGACTAGAGCAGATAGCTCAGCCAAAGTCTGCGGGTTGTATTGTAATGTATTATCCCGGCTTTGTTCATTGGTCAGGTAGGTTTTTGCAATGCTTTTTTCGTAGTCAACAATCCCTTTTGCAGCAGTTTCAGCATTTTTATACCCCAATTCCTTTAACATGGAAGCTACATACTTTTGGTATTCCGCAATTGCTTCGGTATTTTTTTCATTTTCTTTTTGATAATAATCTCTTCCCAAACCTAAGGACGCTTCTCCTAAATAAACCGCGTTCATTTTAGAGTCTTTTAAATCAGCACCGACCCCCCAGCCGTAGAAATTATTCTCACCTTCTTTGGTTACGGAAGTTAAATAATTCTGAAGATCTTTTAGGTTCTTTATCGCATCGATTTTGCTTAGATTTCCCTGGATGGGCTTAATCCCATCGGCATTTCTCTTCTGCAAGTTCATATAGGAGGCGTACAAGTCCTGTATTTTTTTGCCCTCACTTCCTTCAGGAAATTTATCTTTTAAAAGTGAGTTCAGAATTTTCATCGAATTGTTGTCCGTATCTTCTGCCAATTTATTGAAGCTTCCCCAAGTGGGTTTGTCGGAAGGAATTTTAGCCGTTTTCATCCAGGTTCCGCTTACGTAGTTGTAAAAGTCATCCTGTGGACGTACAGATTTGTCCATTAAGCTCAGATCAAGTCCTTTGTCGGGTACTGTACCTGCTGTCTGTGCTTCCGCATGCTGTGTGTAGACTCCAGCCAAGAAAATTAGGGCGAGTGTTAATTTTTTCATTGTTGTTTTAATGTTGTATGATTTTCAATAATTCAATCTGGGAGTACGCACAAATTACGGATAAAATAGGTTATGTTATTTGCTCCGTGTAATTCGATTTGTAGCAGCCATGTCAATAATTAGCTGTGATTTTTTTAAAGCTAAAAAATCATTTACACAAATGACGGAAAATTCTAATTCAGCAACAAGTAAATCTGTGCATAATCTATAATTTTATTATACATTGACCTATGATTTTTAATGCGATCTGTTAACTGCTACCTCAATAGAATCCAAATTTCTTTCCGAATGCAAGTATCGTATGCTGGTTCGTCAGGAAATGATTGCATTTCTTTGGAGCGCGGCTGAAATATAAATCTACATAAATTGATAGATTAATTAATCACCTTAAAGCTTCCACAGTGGAATTTAGAAAAGCCGTGCGCGAATTCACTATCGAGCGCAGCAATTCTAAGACATCGTACATCGATGATGGTATTTACCTCTTATTAATTGGAATGATTTTCCAGTAGCCTTGTGAGAAGGCGCTCTATATACAGACTGTCCAGTTCTTTCCCGATAAAAACCATCGTATTCAACTTTTTATCCTCCTGTTTCCATTGGCTGCCATAACTCATTTCGATACGAGAACCTACAGCTTGAATAATGATTTTTTTGTCGCTATTTTTTTTAAATGCGATTCCTTTTACCCTGTAGATTCTGTTTGTATATTTTCCGACAAGCTTGCTCAAACCAAGGAATAAATTGACGAAATTAAACTCTTCGGCAAAGGTGTAGATTCGTGTCGAAATATCTTTGAGATGTGATTTTCCGAAACTCGATTGACCTAATATTGTCGTCTTATTGGGGGACAGGTTTTTGAGAAAAGAAAACGTTTCTATTTTCTTTGTGTACACTATATCTTCAATTATTTCAAAAGGAAATTCCATTGTTCCTTTCGAATATAAAGTTTTTGCAAGTGGATTTAGGTTCGCTAAATAATTGTACAGCGAATCTAGATAAGTTGGGTGTACATCGTTGGTTTTATTAATGATGATGGCGTCAGCCGCCATAATTTGTCTGAGTACTTCATCTCTTTCCTTGATCTGATCTTCGACAAGAGCGGCATCTACGAGACAAATAATTTTTTTTAAAGGGAAGTAGTTATGGAATATCGGGTGCGTCGTAAAGGGCTCTATAATTGCAGTCGGTATGGCTAAACCAGTACATTCGATAACCAACTCGTCAAAACTATCTTGTTTTTTATAAAGTAATTCAAGCGAACTATAGAGCTCGTCATTTAGCGTACAACAGAGACAGCCTTCCTGAAGTGGAACAAGTTGTCCGTAATTTTCAGTCAGTAACATGCTGTCAACGTTGAGTTGGCCGATTTCATTTTCGATAATAGCAAAACGTTTGTTCGGATATGATTTCATTAGGGCGTTTAGATAAGTAGTCTTTCCGGCACCTAAAAAGCCTGTCAGTATCGTGACAGGGCGAGCATGACTTTTATTCATTTTTTATGATTAAATATGCGATCTATAATTGTCAGAAGTACATGGAAAATTATTCCATATGGTATCTTATTTCAATAAATTAAAGAAGTCATTTCTTTGACTTTCCGATGCGAATATCCCACTATACTCCATGGTAGTTGTACTACTGGTCGTATCTTTAACTCCCCGTGCTGATACACAGAGATGATCTGCGTCAATGAGCACAATAATATCATCCGTTTCTAAGGTCGATTTAAGTTCATTAAAAATCTGTAACGTAAGCCGTTCCTGTACCTGTGGGCGGTGTGCGTAATAATCTACTACACGATTTATCTTTGATAATCCGATTACTTTTTTCTTTGCTACATAACCAATGTGCGCTCGCCCCACAATTGGCAGAAAATGATGCTCGCAGGCTGAATTTACACGTATATTTTTCTCAACCAATAGTTTGTTGTAACCATATCGATTTTCGAATGTGGAAAGTTGGGGCTTATTGGCTGGATTGAGGCCATAGAACAATTCATTGATATACATTTTAGCCACACGATAGGAGGTTCCACTGAGACTATCATCCTGGAGGTCAAGGCCTAGTTCATGCATGATATCCTGAAAAAGCTGCGCGATCTTTTTAATTTTCTCGCTGTCGGTTCGTGTAAATGCATCATGTCGCATAGGTGTATCAATCGAAGTCATGATATGAAGATCGCCTAGATTTTCGATGGGGGAGGAGATGTCTCTTTTTAATGATGTGTTCATAAATAATTCCTTTGTTAGTGTACGCTGATTAGATATACGAAGGCTCCTGCAATTAGGAGTTGTTAACTTATTTTTATAAATATAGTGAAAAAGTAGTAAATGCAATTTAGTTGCATGTAATGTTTTTTCACTATATTTGATTGTCACATCTTTAATAGGCTATGTTTAAGAAATTTACTCTTGTTTTTTTATTCATTTTTTTAGGTGGAGAGTGTTATTCAGTCTTGGCACAAACGGGGTTGGAATCTCAGCATTTAGCAGACCATAAGCCACTCATGAATGAAGTTTGGAAAACCTTTGATACCATGTTGTATAAAGTGAACAAGAAAAATGGGAAAACGATATACACGCCATTTTTTCCCAGTAAGCTTGCAAAAATGGATGGCATGAAGGTGGAACTTCAGGGGTATATGGTGCCGCTCAAGACAGGTCTCCGACATAACAGGTTCCTATTGTCCGTTTTACCTGTTTTACAATGCATGTTTTGTGGGCAAAATGGAATTCCACCGATGGTAGAGATTACGTTGGCTAACAACGATAAAATTTGGTTGAAGGAGAACCCTATTACTTTAAAAGGATATGTCAAGCTTAACGAAAAAGACAGGACTCGGGTTGAAATTTTTATACAAGATGCATCTATCGTAAAGTAGTAGATTGTTAACTACGCCAAATGGTCCAAAGTATGATCCCATAAACCACAACAACCAAAGCAAGCAACAAAAACAGTTCAAAGCTCGTTTCCGGGAAACCACTTGATTGTGATAGAAAGGCGGCTATTAATAAAATACCAATCAATCCGATACCGATACTTAGTATGAGTTTTCGAGGTTTATTAAATGTATTATTGATTTGGTCAGGTTCTGCTGTATCTGAAATATTGCTTTCCTCTTTCAGTACTGCTATATCCAGCTCAAGTTCCCTTGCTATAAGATTTAGGTTATAGGCCCTTGGAAGGACTTCAGCATTTTCAATACGCTGTACGGATCGCAGATTAAGCTTGACCAGATCAGCAAGTTGCTGTTGTGAGTAGCCTCGGTTTATACGTGCATTTTTGATCAGAAGTGCAATTTTTTCTTTACTTGATTTATTGGTCATCTTACGGCATTTTGCGACGTATTCAAATGTCGTAAAATTAAATGATTTAAGGCCATAGCTTTGTAGAAAAAAAGTATGATTGCTATTGTTATTGAATTGTTGGTTTCTTGGTTTTTACTAAAACACTTCTGTCACCAGGATCTTAGGGTGTTGGGCTTTTATGCGAAAGGCAAACTGTTATTTTTAAGTTTGGTTGTACCAATGTTTTATTTGGTTATCCTCTATTTGGGAATAGCCTATTTGGTAGAAAATCCTTATAAATTTAACCCAGAGTATACACTTGGAGATTTTTTTCGAAGTCTTTATTATGTATCAAAAGCAATTATATTTGAAGAATTGATCTTTAGAGGAGCTCTATTGTATATGCTAGTCAGTCGCTTTGGGAAGACAAAAGCTGCATTCATAACAGCCATAGCTTTTGGAGTTTATCACTGGTTTTCATATGGCGTAATCGGACATGTGTTTGAAATGTCAAGAGTTCTTATGTCGACGGGTGTATTTGGTTATTTACTAGCGCGTATATGTATAAAAACAGGTAAAATAATATTTCCAATTGCTTTGCATTTTGCTTATAATTTCACAACAATGGTCGTATTCTCAAAGGAAAAAAATATTGGATTGCAACTTTTGGTAAAAGCTCATGCCGTCGATCCGGTTAGACCTGAAGGAATATTTCCGCTGTTCATTGTCGTTATTTACTATGTAGGCTTTCCAGTATTGTGTTATATTTTCCTTAAATCGTTAAAAAACACGAATGGCTGGTCCTGATCTTTTAATTTTTCCATTACTTGCTTGTTGAGCAGATGCTATTAAAAATATATTTTCCGATGGATTGCCTACTATTGACTAATAATCGCTACACTATCTTTAGGAAAATGATTTTGCAACCATTGTTGTAATTTTTCGTGTTGCGCTAATGGAAGTGGGGTCTTGGTAGCGTATATAAATGCTACGATCCTGGCGACGCTATCGGCCTTTGCATAATGTTGTTGGACACCAATGCTATAGGAATTCAGTTCGGGGAATAATACAGCGATATCGCGATCAAGTTGCGGACTGGCCAACTGGTATTTCGCTAATTCATTGTTTAGGGCGCGTATCGTGAGATCCTTTTCACTTACAGCTGCTGTACGTCTGTCTATTTCGCTTAGAATACTAGATTTTAAATCTAAACTATCCTGATGAATGACAAGGTTAGTATTGGTAATACCAAATGATTCCATTACACGCTGTAAAGATTCTACCTCTTTGTCACTGAATTTTTTTGATAAAAAGGCAAGTTCAAGTTTCTTTGGATTACTATTCATCTCCAGCTTTTCATAGATAACAGTGTAACCTTTGTTGCTGAGTTCCTGTTGAACAAATTGGTTTACCTTGCTGGTGTATTTTTTTTCTTGCAGTAGATTGTATGCAAAATAGACACTTGGCAATACAAGAATAATCGTGATGATGGTAATACTTTGAGTAATTCTTTTTTCGCGTTTTTTATCGATATAATGAGTTTTGGGGTAACGCAAATATTTGACAATGATAAATGTAGCAATGCAGATAAAAACACAATTGATGATGTATAGAAATAAAGCACCCGCAAAATAACTGAGATTACCGATAGCTAATCCGTAGCCTGCAGTACAAAGTGGGGGCATCAAGGCTGTTGCTATGGCAACGCCAGGAATAGGATTACCTTTGTCTACCCTAGTAATAGCGATAACCCCTACTAAACCACCAAATAGTGCAATCATTACGTCATAGATATTGGGCGATGTACGCGCTAATAATTCGGATTGCGCTTCCTTGAAGGGGCTTAAAAGAAAATAAATAAAAGAAACAACTAAGCTTATTAAAGTTGCTATCAATAGATTTTTTAATGATTTTTTTAAGAGGGGGAAATCAAATGTCCCCAACGCAAATCCAGCTCCAACAATCGGGCCCATTAATGGAGATATAAGCATAGCACCGATAATTACCGCTGTAGAATTTACATTTAGCCCTACAGATGCAACCACAATTGCACATGCTAGAATCCATGCATTAGCACCGCGAAAAGAGATATTGCTCACAACATTTTCTAGAACAGCCTCCTTTCGGTCTTCTCCCTGATGTAGATCGAAAAATCTCAATATTTTATTCATTAGCGTATTAATATAGCGGCTCAGCAATTATTCAGCAATTATTAAGACGCTAAAATTATGCCGATTTTAGTCCTCTGTCGTAATTCTGCTATACAAAGTCTTTACGGACAAAAACACTCGTTAATAACGTGAAATCCATTTTTCATTTGGCTGAAATCCCGGGTGACCGGCAGATATCGTTGTCTGCTTTAGGTTGCTGATACTTTATTTTACCTCATATTTATCGGGTATTTAGCACATTTAAATTTTTTAAGTTAGGTTGATCTGGTGGTCGGTAGATCGGCTTTTCAAAGGGGATTAGCATGCTATTTATGGATAATTGTGAAGAAGATTTTGTTGATTCCTTATAAAATATTATCTTTTAGTAATTTTAGAACTTAGAAACACGGAAGAGAAATGTCATTAATAGATTTATCAAAACGCGTGGCGTTGGGAATAGATATCGGTGGAACCAATACAAAATTTGGTGTGGTCAATCATCGGGGTGAAGTACTTGAAAAAGGAAGCATAAAAACAGATGCTTATCAAACGGTGGAAGAGTTTATTGATGCGTTGTACGAGAAAGCTTATCCCTTAATTGAAGCATTTGGTGGTGAACAAAGCTTTGATGGAATTGGTGTCGGCGCGCCTGATGCTAATTATTACACTGGGACAATAGACCACGCTCCCAATCTCCCTTGGAAAGGTGTGATTCGATTTAGCGATTTAATGACGGCCAAATTTAAGATTCCCTGCACCATTACCAATGATGCAAATGCCGCTGCTTATGGTGAAATGCTTTTTGGTGCGGCACGCGGCATGAAAGATTTTATTATGATTACCTTAGGCACGGGCGTAGGAAGCGGCATAGTGGCCGGAGGGAAGCTTATTTATGGACACGATGGCTTTGCTGGCGAATTGGGCCATACCATTGTCAAACCAGGAGGACGAAAACATTGGAGTACGGGTTCTGAAGGAAGTTTAGAGGCTTATGCATCTGCTACAGGGATCACCATTACAGCCAAGAAAATGCGGGCCGAATTTCCGGAATCGATGTTGAATCAATTCCCTGAGGACGCGATCAATTCGAAGACAGTTCATGAATGTGCGCTCAAAGGGGATGCGATAGCCATTGAGGTATTTAGGTATACTGGGCAGAAACTGGGTGAAGCATTAGCAAATTTTGTGATGTTTTCTTCTCCTGAAGCAATTCTACTTTTTGGAGGAGTAATTAAGGCCGGTGATTTTATCTTAAAACCCGCGAAACTCCATATGGAAAGAAACCTTTTTCCTTTGTTTAGAAACAAAGTTAAACTGGTCTTTAGTGAATTGGAAGAGGCTGATGCTGCTATTCTTGGTGCAAGCGCATTGGTCTGGGAAAAATAATATATTGGTTTGTTCTCAAGGCAGAATTACCGCTTATCGGGACTGTTGTGTTTTGAGAACAACTTGGTTAAATCGCTAAAATACAACGGCACTTTCACAGAATATATATGATCTTGTTGTCGGGGATTTATGGAGAAATAACTGACCATTTAATTTATTATAGCGACTGTTATCTTTTTTTGAGAAGCTAAAGGCATAGTCTTTGCTAATAAGTTCTTTTAAACTTAACACTATTCCAAATGAAAAAGACCATTTTTCTCCTTCTGTTGCTGTGTACAGCTTTATTCTCAAAAGCAGATCAACTTCAGGCCTTGACACAAAAGCAAGCCGAAACGGCCGTTGCATACCTTAAAAAAGAACCCATCGTTATTTTATGGTGTAGCTGTTGTGATAATCAAATACCCAAAAAGATTACTGTTCAAGAAGTATATTTCAAGGCATATCCGGATGGAAAATATTATTCTGTGGTTGTAAAAGGACGGGATGAAAGTGGGGCCGAGGTAGAGGAATATGTAGACTTGGCTTATGTGTTCGTAAAAAAAGGTAAAAAAGCGAAAAGCTTAGGAAAAGTGTTGAAATATGAGTGTGACCCTTGTACAAAACCATTTGACTGGGCGGCTTAAATTCTTGACGCGACATATTATCGCTAATCTATTCTGTTTGCTTCAAGAAATTATACCCTCAATGGTGATAACTTAGCATCAAAAAGTACTGGTCAAAAAAAAATCCCAAGCTGAAAGCTTGGGATATTGATAAGTGCGGAAGAAGGGACTCGAACCCCCACGCCTTGCGGCGCCAGATCCTAAGTCTGGTGCGGCTACCAATTACGCCACTTCCGCATTAGGATTTCTTATGATGTCGCAAATATAAAAACCAAAGTGATATCTTGCAAATCGATAAGCGAGATTCCTCCTCCTAAATACGGATCATCCTGTTTATGAATGGAATATTTTTCAATAGGATCCTTGTTTCTTTAATCATGTGATCAGCAGACGGCTTGTTTATCCAATTTTTTGATGAAATGCTTGCTGTCCTAATCAAGTTTTGTTAAGGCCTTTGAATTTCGTAACAAAAATACATATTGAAAGAAGTCTGTTGTATGATTCTTTTCAGCAGGTATGATATTTGCGCCAAAAAGCCGTGATTTTACAGTTATTAAATCTTGAGAAGTAGCATAAGGTGAATGTGCTGCATTGAGTTTAAATAACGATATACTATTTGGTCGACTTAATTCTTTTAGATCCTGAATGCCTTTCACGAGCATAAGTGGGCCATCTGCATTTACCCAATCTACTTTTTCATCTTCAGGGGTTGGAAATTGAGGATTCTTTGGAAGATACATTTCACTAGCAATGGTATAACTAACAAAGCTAGATACTTTATAGCCGCTATTTTTCAAGCGTGTAGCAAAAGGATCATTGGTTGCATCCTTTCCTTTTTGTAAAACATGAAAAAAACCAAATAGTCCATATAGTTTCTGACCATCAATATGGTGATTTTTAATATAATTTTCCAAATTTAACAGCATAGCTGAATCCCTGGATACGTCAGATTTATCCGCTGTAAAGCTTTTGTCTATGCCAATAACAGTGATTTTTGCCGAATCGGCAAGGTGGCGGTTATAATCATAAATTTCGACCCATTTTTGATATAGCTCTAAACTAGACTGTTGCGGGATACGTTTGCGAATGGAGCGAACCACATCTTTCAGTAGGGCGTTATCTTTTAGCGGCTTGGATAAAAAGCTGTTTAGTTTGTTGGCATTTGTACTATCCATCTCAGCAATGTAATATTTAACACCAAGCTTTTTGTTCAAATAAAATAACAGCTCTTTGTCCAACTTTTGATTGTCTGCGTAGCCATGAATTTCCCCAAGTAAGAAAATATCCGAATTATAGAAGCTATTATCGAATAGAGAATCTACAATACGATCCTTAATCTCCGTTTTATGAAGCTTGAGGTACGCTATATTTTCCGCGTTGGTATTTCCTATAAATATCCGATTGGAAATGAAAAAATAGAGAAATAATAGCCCAATAATAGCCAGTATAGAAAAAAATGTAATCTTAATAAATTTAAAAAACTTTTTCATAAATGAGGTTTTGGCAAAGGTATTATTTTTCAAGGAATGAACCAATAAGTATCCATGCATATAATTAAAATATATGTATTGGTGTTTTTAAAAATTGGGTCATTCTTTAATAGAATTGGGTCATTCTTTAATAGAATTGGGTCATTTTTCAATGACTATTTCCATAGGACGATTGTTGGCGCACAGTGAACCGCTGCGGGCTTATTTTACAGTTTTTTGTACAATAACAGCGATTTTGTAGTTACCCCGTAGCGTTTGTGTCCCTTGTTCCTTGTTCGGATAAGGGGCGATATCCTGTAATGAAATGGTATATCCGTTGGTGTTGGCAGTTCTTTGGTAACCTCTATCCTGTAGGTCTATTGTTGCGAGCTTTATTGTCGTGGGTTTAGTTGCTTTTTCTGCGATCTCAATTTCTGCTACTGCAACTCCAGACCAAATACAGTTGACGCCTTCAGGGCAACGGCTATCTTCTGAAATACCATTAAATTTGATCTTGATCGGATATTCTCGCAATGATTTTCTTTGTCCCTCAGCTAAGGATACACTTTCTCTCTCTGTTCTATTTCCAATATTTTCCTTTTGCGTTGCACAACCCGCTAGCGAACAGAATCCTAGCCCAATAATAAGCGTTTTATAATTCATCATCTTCACCGAAATAAAACTAGTATAAATGTTATCCAGTTATCTAGTCATTACTACCAAAATTAAGCCATATTTAAGAAAACGTGCTAATCTTTCGACTCTTAATAGCGCTAAGCTCCTACTTGAATCATTGCTGGGCTTTTGCGATTATTGCTGTGATCCATTTTCATCATGATCTGGCTTTTCAGATTCTTCACAGCGCGAAAAAAATAGACTGGTAATTGACAGTTTTGATGGATCGAATTGTTCGTCTTTCAGAAGCAACAGATTCTGACGGATGTATTTATTTAAGTATCGATCGTCTTGCTCAGGATTGCCAGCAAAATAGGCCTCATTTTCCGATGCAAACTTACTTACATATCTATTGGTGACAGTATCCAAGACGTACTGTTCGAGGTCAGGATAAAATAGGGTATAATATGCGTTACTAAATATTGCTAGGGGGTCAATATAATTTGCCCGATCATAATCCTTCTTCATGGTCAATATTTCGTGCCAGTGTTCTTGATTTGAACCGTCTTGATTTTCTCTTAAAAAACCTCTTTCTCCACCGTAATTGGAGAGTCTGATGGCTAATTTATTCCCTTCAGCCAAATATAGGAAAGCGCTGAAATGTTGAGGTGCACGTTGGGGTCTGTTATAAACAGCTATAAAATCATTGAATTTTTCTTCATTGCTATACTGAAAGACTTGATAAGTACTGTCATGTTCCATAAACTGGTTTTGTACAATAAATTTAAGCGATTGAACCGGTTTGGATTCCTGATGAACAAAAGGGGGGCTGAAACAGTTTGCCTTGTCATTGAAAACCCGATGTGTACTGTCATTATCAAATTGTACATAGGTTTTACCTTCTTCAAAACCTGCCAAATTGATACAAGTACTGTCTGTGAAATTAGGCTTGTGACGCCCATACAGTTGAAATAAAGGGGCTTCATCTGGATAGAAAAGCAGGTAGTCTTTTTCAAAAACATAGGAGCCGAAAACAGATGTAGCATAACCATATAACAGAAATCTGCCATCTTCAAAAAGACAAATCCCGCTATTACCACCATACTGTCCACTGATGGTCTTTGCCTTATCTTTTCCGTTTGGAAAATAGTGAGTGACTTGCTGTGCTTTACTATTTGTTACCATAAGGATAAGACTAATTAAGCCTAGAATTTTTTTAATGAATGACGTGCTTTTACTTTCTTTCCGCATATCTTTTGTTATTTATCAAATTTAAACCATTGCAACACTGGTTCAATGGTGGTATTTACAATCCGTGCAGGCATTTTACGATTCGCCGAAACCTGTAATGGGGCAAACTAACACATATTCACGCGCTTGGTAAATTAGTGGTTTTATCCGTCGTATTTTCAATTTACATTAACATTTTTTTCCACCTATTAGAACAAAATATACCCCTACTTAGACCGCTGGTTCGAATATCTTTGATTCTCGTCTGATGAACACTTCGCCTGCTTTGGATGTTCATGGAAATTTATGATGATTTTATTATAGCCAATAAGATAAATAGATGTCAACACTAACCCGTATAAATGCATATATGCATCTCAAAAAACATATTCGAATGAATGTAATTGCAGATCTTGATATGAGTATTTTCTATTTTAAGAAAAGACCTTTCATCGTGATGGATTTGTCAAATGAAAAGATATATTTCAATGATAGTGGATTAGAATGGTTGCGTTCAGAAAAACAAATATTGCAGCCTGTTCAATGGACTCGGAGTAAGTATCTTCCCCCCAAAAATTGGGTGGGACTAGCTGTTAATAACCAAAGAGATGATTTGATTATCCAGTTAATTGATGAATTTTATCTGGCGACATGTGATATGCTATCGATAAATCCAATTTCTAAGGGGAATTCGTCCGACAAAATAAAGCTTTAGACAGATTTTAATAGATTTAAATGTGATTCGTCCTCCCAGGCGGAATCAAATCATGAAAAACTAGCATTGAAAATTAGAAATACAAAAAAGAGTAAATTAGTACGATATGGTGGAAGCAAATCATGCATTGCGTATTAAAATATAAATAATAATGAGGATTAACAGAAAATAGGCTAACTTATATTAGGTATTTTAACCCGTTTTATAGGTACTTTAACTTGTTTTGTCTTTGCTGCTTTTTTTTTTAAATTTTTAATTTTCATCTTTAGCGTATTATAAACGTAAAATTTGAGTCCATTACACAACCTTTCTGAAGAAACATTGATTCTTTTATTGAAAAAAAAAAATCAACAGGCTTTTAGTTATCTTTATGATCACTATGCCGATGCACTCTTTGGTGTGGTTTGTCGTATCGTGGTCTCAACGGAGCATGCGGAAGAAGTCATCCAAGATGTATTCGTCAAAATTTGGCGATATATCGATGTTTTCGATGCAGAAAAAGGCCGCCTTTATACCTGGATGATTAACATTGCCCGCAATACAGCCCTCGATCATCGAAAATCAAAAGCTATCGTAAACGAGCAGAAAAACCAACCGCTCTCAAATATCGTAAATAGGGAGGAAGAACAAGATCTAAGTCAGGGCGAACAACACACGAAAGCAGATTTTATTGGATTTAAAAATATTTTAGATAAATTGAAGCCGGAATGGCGAATCTTGATTGAGATGGCCTACTATGAAGGATATACACAACAAGAAATCGCTGAACAGCTTGATGTGCCGCTAGGAACAGTAAAAACACGTACCAGGGCAGCTTTTATACAATTACAACAATTACTAAAAGAGTACCGCTAGTTTTGGATATTAGAGCATACATATCGTCGGGGATTATTGAATCGTACGTTTTGGGACTTGCTTCTGAAGAGGAAGTGAGCATCTTGAATTGTATCCGAAAAAATAATAGCGAAGTGGAACAAGCCATCATCGAAGCAGAGATTGCACTCGAAGATTTGGCCGATAGCCAAGCGATAGAGATGCCTATGCAATTAAAACAGGATATATGGAATAAACTCATTGCAGAAAATCTAGTACCAAACGAAGATCATAAAATTGATGAAACATTAGTACCTTCTTCTACGGACCATAACGACGTAATTGTTATGGATACCGAAAAGAAAACGCTTGTTGCTCGATCATACAAGTGGACTATTGCTGCAAGCCTATTGTTAGCCGTTAGTATTGGTGCTAATATCTTCCTATATCAACGTAAACAAGATACAGCGAATAAGCTAAATCAGACGACGTCCTTACTTGATGCTGAGCAGGCAAAACTTGCTACCCTACAGGATAAATGGGCTCTCGTTCAAAATCCAGCAATAAAAACAATCCCTCTGAAGGGGGTAGAAACTAAACCCGATTACCTTGCTTTGGTATTCTGGGATCAAGTATCAAAGACGGTTTATCTGAGTATTGAGCACATGCCTGTTGCACCCAAAGGTAAGCAATATCAACTGTGGGCAATGGTCGATGGTAAACCTGTTAATGCCGGTGTTTTTCCACTTGACTTAAAAGGAGATACAGCAAGTAAGATGCTGGATATTCCAAAGGCCCAGGCTTTTGCTATTACCCTCGAAGATGAAGGCGGCAAAGATGTACCGACACTCACAGCATTATGTGTAATGGGGAGTATATAAAAAACAATGCCCTGATGGGATAAACCGATCAGGACATGCTAAAAACAGGTAAACTACGTCTTTTGTTAGGATTTTATAAAAAGACCTGCAATATTAAGTACAGCTTCTGCAGTTAGAGGTTCATCGAAAGACTGGGTTGCTGCATTGGTCGAAATTTTCCCCATGGCACCTGCCAATGTTGTAATATCCACTCCCGCTTGTGTTATATTATTTTCGCCTGCATATACCGGATCGACAACTGCGCCAATACCACTGTCATTACTTCCTGTAATCCAAGGTTTTTGATTGGCAGCTCCACCTCCGCGAGCACGACGCATTTGGCGGATATGAGAGGCATGTCGTGCCTCAACAGAATGGATCTGAAGCGCCGCAGTCAGTACAACACGATTGCCGAGTAAAATTCCCGCTTGCCCTTTATAAGCTCTTACCCCGGTGTCTTCAAATGCTTGTGCGATAGCTAAAAATGTGTCGTAGTCACTGAAAACATTGCCGAAAGTCCCCCCAGCGGTGAAATCAAAGATTGGCTTTGAAACAGCTTTATTGCCTAATACCTGTTTAAGAAAATTCACATGTGCAATTTCATGGTCACGAATGGTGGTTATCGCACCGAGTGGTTTACCTGTGGGGATAAGACCTGCTTTGGCAACAGCCATAGTGTAGTATTCTGCTTCGAGATATTCCAAAGTCAACGCATAGTTGAGTACTCCATTGACATCTGTGGGAGCCGTAGCACCATAAGCTTTTTTAAAGAGCTCACCTATCATAAAGGGCAGGGCAGCCAAAGTTATTTTTTTGCTCATTGAAGCCAAACTTTTAATTGCTTCGCGACGAGGGCTGATGCGATCGCTGAATTCAGGATCTACAGCATTTATTTGTTCAAAAACGTTTAAGAGATTCATGATAATCAGTTTTTAGGTGAATTAATAAGTTGGTAGATCGCTCACATCAATCTTGGATTTAATAAATGGCGCTGCGGCACTAAGGACAACGCTTGGACTCTTTGCGACATCAAGACCATTTGAATCCACTACTTCCTGATTGGCAAAGCTACCATTGTCGATCATATCCCTGACCCAGGCGGCATGTCTAGCTTCAACAGACACGATCTTGCCAGCCAACAGTAAATAATTGACATCTTTTATTAACCATCCAGCACCATTGTAGGCCGAAACGCCAAGATCTTCAAATGTTTTTGCTGTTGCCAGTACCGTTTCGCGGCTGCTGAAATTGATACCGCCTAAATTAAATTCAAGACTTGAAATGGCTTTGGCCCCTAGGGCTACCTTGAAAAACTCACGATGAGCAATTTCATGATCACGGATATCCGTAAAAAAAGTTTTTTCCATGTCCGTCATGCCACTATAGGGGTTGTTGACTAGCTGGATATAAAATGCAGCTTCAAGTTGTTCAAGTGCATAGGCATAATTTAGGATGGCAATGTCGCCGCTACCAAAGTACATGCCCTTACCACCGTTATCCATGCCATCATCGTGGTCTTTTTTGCAGCTCGACATACCCAGGATGGCTAATGTAGCAGCACTGGCTCCTGCATATTTTAAAAAATCTCTTCGTCTGAGATCTCTTTTGTCCATGTCACTATTGGAGTTCAATAGTGTTTCGTTGTGGGAGGTTATCTTTTCCATAACAAAAGTCTTTTAGTTTATAATTTTTTTCTGTACTTATACCCATTTACGACTTTTTGGAAAGCTTGGATTTCATAAATTCTTTTTTTTTAAAATATATTTTTGGCATTGAAAAACCGATATAATCTTCTCCCTTTTGGGAACCGAAGGCAGCACGGCGCTTATTATCGGTGATCTTTTAATCTAATAGTTTGTTTTTTATTTAAAACTATTTTAATACAGCGGTGTTCATGATTATATTTTATCATGCTATTACCGCTGGTTTTCTACTTTTTACGATAGACTAAGAAAAGTTAAAACCAAATCGATATTAATTGGGCATTGGAATGATTCAAATCAATCGTTAAAGATTAGTGAAATATTATTTGTACGTTAGCGCATGCTATACATTTGGACCTATAAAGACTTCGAAGATAAAATTATTAACAATACAGGCTTTTGAATGAACGCTAAATTATCGCCAAAGAATGAATCAGATCGGATACGCGTGTTGCATGAATACGAAATTTTAAACACAGCAGCCGAGGAAGAGTTTGACCGCATTACGAAAATTGCATCACTAGTCTGCGGTACACCCATCTCATTGATTTCACTAGTGGATAAGGATATGCAGTGGTTTAAATCGCGGGTTGGCTTGGAGATAGACGAAACAACGCGCGATGTTTCTTTTTGCCAATATACGCTGGAAGAAGATCAGCTGATGGAAGTTGAGGACGCCAAAAAAGACGATCGCTTCAAATCGAATGAACTCGTTACCTTAGAACCAAACATTCGCTATTATGCTGGATTACCATTAATCGATCCCAACGGATATGCCTTAGGGGCCTTATGTGTTATTGATCGTGTTCCAAGGCAGCTCGATCAGCATCAAAAAGAGATCCTAACCCTTCTTCGGGATGAGGTTGTCGCGCTTATTGTCAACAGAAAAGAAAAAGAAAAGTATAAAGAAAGTGAACAAAAACTGAAAGCATTTTTCGATAACTCTCAGGGACTTATGTGTACGCATGATCTGAAGGGCAATTTTATAGCCGTCAATGAAGCTGGAGCCAAGACTTTGGGCTATACACGGGAGGAGATTCAGTTACGATCACTTTTTGATATTGTCCCATCGGAGGGGCACAAGAATTTACAGGACTATCTGGGCGCAATTGTTCAACGCGGAACAATCAAAGGAGAAATGCGAACCTTGACACGCTCGGGTGAGACGCGTATCTGGATGTTTAATAATATTTTGCAGACCAATGGGAACAAAATACCCTATGTGATTGGCAATGCCGTGGATATTACGGAACAGCATTTTCTAGAAAAGGAACTGAAGCATGCCCAAGCAACATTGATGCGGACTGGAAGGGTAGCTAGAATTGGAGGCTGGGAATATACGCCTGCTGATGGGAAGATTGTTTGGTCCGAAATTACGCGAGAAATTCATGAAGTACCCGAAGACTATGAACCAGAGCTAACAACTGCGTTACAGTTCTATAAAGCGGGATCAAGTAGGAATAAAATACGGACTGCCATTGAACATGCACTCGCTACGGGAGAAGCTTGGGATTTGGAGCTTGAGATTGTCACCTTCGCTGGTCATGAAATGTGGATACGTGCATTGGGAAATGCTGATTTTGAAAATGGCCATTGCGTTCGTTTATACGGTACCTTTCAGGATATTGATAAGCGTAAACGCATCGAAGCAGAGTCTTCGAATTCAAAAAAACTGCTTTCAGAAGTATTGGATGCAACCTCCGCTGTAGCTATTATCGCGACCGATACGACTGGTGTAGTCACATTGTTTAATACAGGAGCGGAAAACCTTTTGGGATACCGCAGTGAAGAGGTCATTGGGAAATTGGGGCTTGAACATTTTCATTTGAAAGAGGAGCTCGTGTTGAGAGCTAAGGAACTGGAAGTTGAATTAGGACGTTCGGTAGATAAACTTCGTTTCTTTGTAGATATGGCAGAGCTGCATGGTGCTGAACAGCGAGAGTGGACCTATTGTCGAAAAGATGGATCTAGATTGTATGTTTCCTTAGCCGTTACATTTATTCGGGATATTAACGAAAATGTTATCGGTTATCTTGCGATTGCAACTGATATTAGCCGGATTATTCATCAACGGGAAGAGCTGGAAAAGGCGAAATTAGTAGCTGAACAGGCAAGTGCAGCAAAATCACAATTTTTGGCAAATATGAGCCATGAGCTTCGTACACCTTTGAATGGGATTGTTGGCTTTACCGATTTGTTGCTTGGGACAGCACTTGAAGATACTCAAAGGGAATATCTGAGTATCGTTGATCAATCAGCCAATTTATTGCTTGGAATTGTAAACGACATTCTAGATTTCTCCAAAATTGAGGCTGGCAAACTAGAACTGGACGTTGAACAGACGGATCTTCAGGACTTGGTTATTCAACTGACAAACTTTCTCAATATGCAGATCAAAGCCAAAAATTTAGAGTTTTATCTGAATATCGCGGCCGATGTGCCACATTATATTTGGGTTGATGCCCTCCGTATCAAGCAAGTATTGATGAATTTATTGAGCAACGCCACAAAATTTACCGAGAAGGGAACCGTTGAACTCAGCATTACAGTAGAATCACATGATGCCACCCAGGCTGTTCTGTGCTTTAGCGTCAAAGATACAGGCATAGGTATCAAAGAGGACAATGTGGAACGGATATTTGATGCATTCACACAGGAAGATAACTCGATGACTAAACGTTATGGGGGAACTGGCCTTGGACTAACAATATCGAATAAATTGCTTAAAATGATGGGCAGTGAATTGAAATTGGAGAGTACCTTTGGTGCCGGTAGTCGTTTCTTTTTCACTATTAATGTTCCCGCCGTTTGGGAAATTAATGCGTGGGATGAATTAAAAAAAATAAAGGATGTACTAATTGTTGCAGAGGAAGAGTCGGAGCGAAATGATTTGGATCGGATGTTATCGTTAAAGAAGATTAATACCGTGCATGCAAAAACTGGATTTGAGGTATTACAGATATTAAAAAAGGGACATCATTTTGATGCAATTTTGATCGATCATCAATTGCCTATCATCAGCGGTATTGAAACGATACAGAATATTCGTGAAAAAAATTTCGATAACAATACTGAGCCGACCATTATTCCTATTTTTAGTTCGAATCAGCAGGATATAGAACAGCTATGTCATTCCGTGGCCATAAGTAGATGGTTAGTCAAACCCTTTACGCCGGAGGAGCTGTATACAGCTTTAGTAAAGGTGAACGTTTCTTAGTTTGAAGTAAGCTCTCAAAGTTGCATGAGCCGTATTTACGACCTAAGTTATCCATTTATGCACAGTTAATAGGTTCTCTTGATAGGGAGATGATGAAGTGTCTGATTTCCTTTGAATATGATTTTTTTGATTTCTAGCGTATCAAGAGCATGTTTATTATCGCAAGTTTCGGATTTTACAGCATTATCTTTCTGGATAGCTTTGTGTTGGATAATAAATAAAACACCATGCAAATTTTTAAAGATAAAGTCATCCTGATTACAGGGGCTAATAGGGGGATAGGAAAGTCACTGGTAAGTGCATTGCTCAATAACGGTGCAGGGAAGATATATGCAACCTGCCGGGATTTAAAAAATATGCCAGCATTCAACGATCATCGAATCGTACCGCTGCAACTAGACATTACCGATGTTAAACAAGTAGAAATGAGTGCGCTAGCAGCCCCAGATACTGAGATTCTGATTAACAATGCAGGAACCTTAAATCCAGGGAATATGCTACAAGGAGAAGTATTGGCTATGGAAAATGATCTGAAGGTAAATTATTTTGGAACAATAAACATGATGCGTGCATTTGCTCCAATTCTGATAAAGAATAGGCCATCTATCATGATCAACATTGTTTCGATTGCCGCCTATTCGCCTTTACCTTCTATTGCTGGGTACGCTGCTTCCAAAGCAGCACTTTATTCTGCTACACAATCTGTTCGAATTGAACTGGCTAAAAGGGATGTGACAGTATATGCTGTTAATCCGGGAGCAATTGATACCGATATGAACAAGGGAAGTGATTGGGATATGCCAGACCCAGATCGTATCGCAATAAAGATAGTAGAAAGTGTCGCAGCCGGAAACCTCGATATAGTCCCGGATGAAATGGGACAAGGTATGTATGCCGCATGGCGAGAAGAGCCTGCGAAATTATCAAAAATATTTTCTGATCTCTATCATCAAGAAAATTAGATGTTCACTATTGTTCGGCGCTATCGATGTTTATGAGTAGCGCCGAACAGTATGCTGACGATCAAAGAAGACGCTGTCTCCAAAGTCGATTTTACAATTCGGATCCAAATAAAATTTGAAACTTTATTACATTAAATGGAAAAGGACCAAGATCGCTTCGAAATGCAACGATTGACTATTCTTTTGATTTTAGGTATGGGATACGATATAGTTCATCAAATCTTTTCTTATCATCCCGATAGCTGCTGACGGCTCCAAATTTATGCATCATTTTAATATAGCACCATGCGAGATCTATCTGATAAGGCTTAAAGCCACTCCGCGCACTCTTTGGATATAAATGGTGGTTGTTGTGCCATTCGCCTGCTACAATGCCAGGCCATAACTGGTTTATGGATTTGTCTCTCTCATTGAAATCGATACCTTCACGTTGTTTGTCTTCACCTTTTGCATGCCCTTCATAGTTGAATGTGCGCACACCGACTGCCCAAAAGCCGGCGGCTCCAAAGAGTGTACAGGCAAGTGCGTGACCACCGATTAAATAAAAGGCGGCATACCAAAAAGCCCAGTTTAATATCCAGGATCCTATTGCATGTGAAGGATTGACGTACGACCCCCACTTTTGATATTGCGCATAACTATTAGCTGTTACACCCGTGTGTCGCATAAGCAATTTGACGCGGTTATAGGAATTTTCCGTAAGGTTCTTAGCAATAGGCTGGTGATTTACATCGGCTAAAAAACAGTATAGAAAGCCAGCTTGGGCATTATAGGGATCACCCGGTTTATCGGATTTTGCGTGGTGAACATGATGTGAAATAACATATATTTCTTCGGGAATTACATTGATGGTCAAATTCTGCGTGAAAAAACGCCAGAAACCGTTGCGGAATTTAAATGCGCCGTGTGTCGCAAATCGATGATGCCATATCGTTCCATGGGTCCCCATAACGATCATACTGTACAGGAACGCGGCTAACACAGTCCACCAACTGAAATGGTAAACCAAAAAGAGGATAAAAAAGGGGATGAGGCAAGCTACTTTTAACCAGCTAAAAAAGGGTAACCAATTTCGTTTATCCTTAAAAATATTAAGGCGTTTGAAGAATTCAGTGAAAATTTCTTTTTTGCTTGGCTTTACGAGATTTCCATCGGCGTCTTTCCATCCGTAGGTTGGAACTTGCAGGACATGGTCTAAAAAGGGCATTTGTGGTTGATGTAAATTATAATTTTTGCTAAAGGTATCATATTCCATGGTTAAAAAGTGTTAATGTTAAAAGTTTAACATATCCTTAAGATGTATCAAGCAATTCGAGAAGGATGAAATAGCTTGCTGGAAGATATAATATTAATAAGCAAAGGCATCACGATTAATGCTTATTTTACCATAAAGTGATACGGAATTTAAAGGGAGTTTATAGCTATTCATCCGAATGAGGTCCCTATAAGGTCCGTATGAAGTCCCTATAAGGTCCCTGTTATTATTAAAGTTTTAAGGGCCATATTCTAACACTTTATACTATTGTTCTTTAATGAATTTCATCTCAAACTCATTCTCTTTTCTTACGACTTGTTTTAGGTCAGGCGTAAATTGAAGTTCTATTCCAAGCCCCATTTTGAAGAGATCATTTCCAAGATAATCGAGCGCTACATTTTCTTGACTGGGGGCCTCTAAAATAAGCATACTGTCTTTCTGTACAAAGGTGAGCTTAAATGCGGGCGATATCTCGGCAGCATAGGTGCCCAAATAGCGCTCGATGTGTTCGATAGCCCGTTTTTTTACCTCATAAGGTTCTATGGCGGTAATATTTTCCATATTTTCTAAACGTGCCATCAATCCCCAGCCATAAAAATCATTGGATATTCCAATGAGCAATTGGTTTTCACCTTTTTTAAGTTTTAAGCGGCTATTCCCGTTCTGTACAGATATCCTTCCGTCGGGATACCTTTTCATATTCTGCCTAAAGATATTTTTGTCTGTGTAGGTAATCTGATCATTTAGGTAAAGCCATATTTCATCTGAGAATCCAAGCTGGAGATTAGCTAATGTAGGTTCTTGTGCTGTAATAATAGTTTTTAGCCATATTATCCGACGCTTTTCGGCACTACCGAAGCGTCTTGTAAGGTTTACCAATCCATACCGCTCGGTTGCTATTTTTTCCGTGAAGGCTTCGTCTTTCGGCAGGTCACGAAAAGTAGTTGGTTCTCGCCCTTCTTCCAAAGTCGTGGGTTGGGTTATCGACCAACTTCGGATATAATTGGCCTCATGTCGGGTCAGGTCCACACCTTCGGCTTGCGGTAGGTTCTCAATTTCATTAGGTTTAATCTCGATATTACTGATGTATGCATCGCCGTCGAAGGCAATGCTTCCAGTATTTTCTCGTCCCTCGAGTTTTGGTACGGTCAATCTCAAGCTGTTATTGACAAAAACCTGCATTTGCACACCTGATATGACGAGTTTAATATGATTCCATTCTTCTGTTTTAGCAGCCGCAGGTGCCTGATATTGGGGATAGATGTCCCACATGTTGACACCGTCTAAGATGGGACAGTACTGAATGCCTTCATTAGCGAATGGATGAGCCATTTTAGGAACTCGGAGATAGACAATCTCCTGTTCTTTTTCATTTTTTCGATGAAAATAAATGGCGCTGGCGAACTCTGTTTTTGAAGGTATCACATCATACTCGATGGTTCCGTCTTTAAAAATTAAGTCTTTAATCACGACTGGACCAGATGCTGGAGCGATTTTCATTGCTTTACGACCTTTAAAGTTTAGAAAATCAACTTTTCCGTGCTGGAAGGACCATTGTTCTGCGTTTAATGGAATGCTCTTGCTTATTGATGCTTTGCTATTTTTTTCTTGAGTATAACTTTGTAATAGAATGACCCATATGAAGGCTAGTGTCAAAAATATCTTTTTCATGTTAATTAAATTTTTGATAAATTTAACGGATAGACCTTATTTCAACTCGCTCAACCTTGCGGCAAGTTTATTCAAGTTTGTTCAAGCAGATTGTTTGTTTTTAAAATGTTGATATATAATAAATTATGGTTAAGTTGAGTGATCCCGAATTGTTTCTGCATCTTAAGAATTCCATTGAAAATCAACTTGAATGGGGGGAAACAGCTCATTGGAGTACAGCTGATTTTGAAAAACTTTCGGACAAGATACAGGAGAAAACGGGAGTAATACTTAGTGTTTCTACGTTGAAGCGGATTTTTGGTAGGATTGATTACCAGAGCAAACCAGCCCTCACGACATTAAATACATTGGCGCGCTACGTTGATCATGAGGACTGGCGGGCTTTTCGGAATGCTTATGCACAGAAATATATACCGCAGGAGCAGGCATTGCATAAATCCGCTTTTGAACCAAAGGTGAAGAAAAGAAAACAGCACGGTCCTATATTTATTATCGCTATTTCATCTGTTTTCGTCCTTGTCTTGGTCGGACTTTTCGGTAATAGGTTTATTCCAAATAAGAAGCCTATTAATAATAGTGCCTTCCACTTCTCGTCGAAGACAATGCTGACAGAAGGCTTGCCAAATTCGGTCGTTTTTAATTACGATGCTTCTGCTGCAAATGAAAACGATTCGGTATTTATTGCACAAAGTTGGGACACCAGCCGTAAGATACAGGTGGATAGAAAGGGCAAACACCATTCTGCGATTTATTATTATCCAGGTTACTTTAGAGCTAAACTGATTATTGGGAATAAAATTGTTCGAGAACATGATATACAGATTAAAACCAATGGCTGGCTAGGATTAGTAGAAGCAGCCTCGGGAAAGGAGCCTTTGTATTTCAAAAAAACTGAAATCGTGTTACCCCATGAAACTGCCATTACTCAGGAATTGTTGAATAGCTATAACGTCGACCTCCTCCCTGATGCTCCACTGGTAAGACTTTACAATCAAAAGGATATGACAGGAGTTATGACCGACAACTTTAGTTTTGAAACAGACATCAAAACAGGAGCGAGCAATAATGGTAATAATTGCCAGCGTGTGGAAGTACTCTTACAGGCTAAAAACGATATCATCATTGTACCTTTAGTAAATACAGCCTGTATCGGTGACATAGCTCTTACAGCTGGTGGCTTTTATACGGATAGCAAACAAGATGACCTCAGTGGATTTGGCTGCGATCTTTCCAAGTGGACCAAGCTTAAAATAGTTTGTAAAAATCAGCAGGTTAAATTTTGGATCAATGATAAACCTACATACACTACGATGATTAAAAATGCACCAACTGAAATAGTTGGTTTGCAATATCGTTTTAAAGGGGCAGGTTTTGTTAGAAATACCCGTTTAAGTGGGTCGGAGAGGAAGGATATTAGTTTTTGATAGGTAAACCAATTATGCATATGATGATACTAAAAAAAATATTTCCTTTTTTATTTTTCTTACCGCTAGCTTGCTTGGCTCAGCAAGAAAAAGGAAAGCCTTTCGAAATACAATTTGATATCTCGGGACTTTCCAATGGCGCAAAGCTTCAATTGAATAGCTTCCAGGAAGGTGGTCGGTCCTATGACGTCATACTTAAGGATGGAAAATGTGCCATAAAAGGAACTCTAGAGGAGCCTTCTTTATATGTACTAACGGCAAAGCCCAATTTGAGGGCAGTCATCTGGATTGAACCGGCTCGCATGAAGATATTAGGCGATAGTTTACATTTTTCGGATATAGCGGTGCTGAATTCCAGATCACAGGCTGATGCCATCCCAATCAATAGGCAACTGGATCCCATGTGGAAAGGAGCAGCTGAGCTTGACCGAAAAATTGAAATTGAAACCGATTCGGTCCAACTGGTGGAGTTGAAAATAGCATCGGACCATTATTATCGGTCCATCAGACAGTTGAGAGTCCACAATATTTTTGATAAAACACCGTCTTATCCACTTATGCAGGAACTCTATTTCTTAAGGACATCATTGACAAGAGATTCCTTGCAGTTGGCTTTTGATAGGTTCTCTCAGAATATGAAAAAAAGTAGAACAGGACGGTTCTTAAAGGAATTTCTCCAAGCAAAGGAACTTAGAAGAGGGGATCTGGCTCCAGCTTTTATTGTCAAAGACCTTAATAATAATGATGTGAATTTGACTGATTTTCGGGGAAAGATTGTTGTTCTCGATTTTTGGGCTGCTTGGTGTGTGCCTTGTAGAAAAAGTAATAAGAAGCTACCGATGTTGTATGCTAAATATAAAAAACGAGGTCTAGAGATCCTATCTTTTAACCTAGACACAAATAGGGAGATTTGGAAGAAAGCAGCGGTCGAAGACGGCATATCCTGGACCAATGTGGGCGATCAGCAAGCGCTGAATAGCAAAACAGCAATTAACTATCGGGTGCAGGGATTACCAAAGGTTTATATCATTGATCGAAATGGTTTTATCATGGATACCGGAGGATCTGGGGTGGACCTAGAACGTACTATAAAAGAATCTCTCGATCCTTTGCTTTAAGATCCAGTATAAAAAATAGAGTAGGAGCCGAGGGGGAGGTTATGACCTTTCCTAAATGCAGGAAAGGTCTTTCTCCAATGACGTATGTTTTATTCTTCTGATGTGTTCTTTAGTTGCATTAGGAGCGTGTAGGCATTTTTGCTAACGATTTTCTTCCCTTCAAAATCGCGGTAATTCAATACCTTCACTAGCCCTTTTTGAGGCTCCTCAACTGCTATTTCCGCCAGGCGATAATTGCTGTTTCCTTCCGATATGAATACATAATTTTTTCCTTCAAAGTCTACGATACTTTCTTCAGGCAGAGCGTGCCCCAACGTAGCCGTTGTTTGTATTTCAGCATTCATGTATACACCAGGTATCATATTCTGATCATATTTGTCCAAATGACAATGCACATCTGTCATGCCGGAGGGATCGACATCTTTGCCGATCAAATGGATTTTTCCATTGTACTTTTTACTTGGGTTAGCATTGGAGTACGCCAATAGAAGCTGTCCAGGGCGAAGCTGTTCAAGATCCTTTTCATAGACTTTGAGGTTCAGATGGATATCCGTTGGATTGATCAATTCGAAGAGGATATCTGAAGGATTCACATATTTCCCGATGTTGACATTAACCTTGCTCACATAGCCATCTATAGTGCTGTATACGGGAGCACTTTTTCGAATATTTTCAGCAGAAACTGTACTGGGCTGAATATGTATGAGCTCTAGCTGTTTTGCAATGGCATTCATTATAATCTGTTGACTGTTCATTTCGGCCTGAGCTTGCTGCATTACTTTATCGCTACTCGCCTGATTCTGGTTGAGTTCCTTTTGACGTCTGAAGTCAAGCTGGGCAAAATGTAACTTTGATTGGGCCGAGAGATAATCTTGCTGAAGCTGCACAAACTGTGGATTTTCCACAACTGCTATAACATCTCCTTTTGAAACCTTCATACCAGGAAGCAGCTTGGTACTTTTTAAGTATCCTCCTAAAGGAATGCTTACCGACACGAAGTTTTGAGGCGGAACATCTATTTTTCCATTGACTTTTAAGATGTTGGTTATCGGTTCGTCCGCAAGCGTTACTATTTCTAAATGCACATTTCGCAACTGGGCATCTGTTAGGGAAACCAGGTTTTCGTCTTTGGGGCCTGGTGGCGTGGAGGCTGCACTTTCCGTATTTCGATGACAAGAAATACAGAGTACAGCCAACACATAAACCATATAGTGGGATAAAAGATTTTTCGTTTTCATTTTTATCGATTTATCATAATGTAATGAAGCAGAATGGCATTTTCATTGAGCTGCCACAACGCATCCGTATAATTACTTTTCAGTGAGATTGCTTGGTTGACCAAAGTGACAAATTCGAGATAATCTATGGCGCCGTTTGAGAATTTTTTCTGTACGGTTTCAAAGACTATTTCAGCATTCTTGAGTCCTTCGGTTTCATATTGATCGACAATATCAAGACTGGTCTGATAGCGTTGAGAAAGCTCTTGTACTCTTTTTTTAAGCTCAAATTGTGCATTTTGCAATTCGTCGCTGGCGATGGTTTCCGCTAGACGTGCAGTCTCGATCCGAGCTCTCTGTCCTTTGGAAAATAACGGTACGGCAACACCTAACTGTACAGAATGGAATCGCGGACTTGCGTCGTAGGTCCTGTTATCTGGACCGGTACCTTTAAAACTATTTAGATTATAGCCTAATAGCAACTCGGGGAGCAATTTAGATTTTTCAACCCTTGTTGCTTGTTCCGAGACTATTTTTTCTTGTTCCAATACCTTGAGCAAAGGATGATCGGTTATTGATAACTGACGAAATTCGATCTTTTCCATAGAACTTAGGGTGTAGGTCTCTTCCGTATTTAGCAGCCACTGGAATTGCAATTGAAGTACCTTTATCTCATCACGTACCTGTCTTAATTGGATCGTGATAGCTGCTTTTTGATTCTTCGCGGTTACACTTTCAAGGGCATCACTTTCACCTGCTTTTTGACGTAGAATGGTTTTGTCGAGAAAGCTGCTATACAATGACAGTGCTTTAGTCAAAAGCTGTTCCTTTTGTTGCCAATACAGTATGTTGTAATAGGTAAGACTGACAGCCTTTTTAAGCTCAAACTCTTTGAGAGAGACTTGTAGTTGACTTCTTTTCCATTCTTCGGTATAGCGGGCCCGTTGCCTTTTGTAGACCGCAGGAAAACCAAAACGTTGACTGATACTGACCTTTGTATCCTGATAGGCGCTATTGATCTGGCCATAATCCAAACTGATATCCATCTGCGGAATATCGGCAGTGGATGACCCTATTAGCGCTTTGGCATAGGCAGCTCTTAGTTTTTCAATTTTTATGTTATGGTTGTTTTGGAGAGCGAGTTCAATAGATTGATCCAAAGTAACAACAGTCTGTGCTGTTGAATTGTTTGTTGTTAAAAAAATAAATGCAATCAAAAGAGGTGCAACATGTCGTCCTTTTAATTTATTGAGTTTAAATCCCCGTTCTATAGTTACATAAAGCAAAGGGAGAACGAATAATGTTAATAACGTTGCTATAAGCAGGCCACCAATGACAACAGTTGCCAATGGGCGTTGTACCTCAGCTCCAGCGCCATTGCTCAGTGCCATGGGGATAAAGCCCAGTGAGGCAACCGATGCGGTCATCAAAACGGGGCGCAAACGATTTTCTCCGCCATCGACAACAATGCGTACAATATTGCGGATGCCACTTTTTTGAAGCCTGTTAAATTCGGAGATCAATACGATACCATTGAGGACAGCCACGCCAAATAAGGCTATAAATCCAACCCCGGCACTGATACTAAAAGGCATTCCCCTTAGTGCCAACAGGAAAACCCCACCTATAATCGATAATGGGATAGCACTATAGATCAATAAACTTTCTTTAACAGATTTAAACGCAAGGAATAGAAGTATAAAGATTAAGGCTAAAGCAATAGGGACAGCAATCAGGAGGCGTTGTTTGGCATTATTGAGATTTTCAAAAGAACCGCCATATTTGATGGAGTATCCTGTTGGAAGTTTGATTTCCTTATCAATTTTAGCTTGTAGTTCATGGACGATACTTTGTACGTCGCGGTCTTTGATATTAAATCCGACGACAATCCGGCGTTGTGCGTTTTCACGTTGGATCTGATTTGGCCCTTGCTCAATGGCCACACGTGCCAATTGGGAAAGTGGAATTTGGTTGCCCGTAGGCGTGGGGATTAAAAGGTTACGGATATCGGTAATATTCTTTCGGTCCTTGGCGGCTAGGCGGACGACCATGTCAAAGCGTTTCTCTCCTTCGAATACCAGACCTGTACTCTGTCCAGCAAAAGCAGCATTTATGGTTCTATTTACGTCAGCAATGGAGAGTCGATGCTGGGCGATCATTGGACGGTTATAGGTTATGACGACTTGTGGAAGTCCGCCAATAGGTTCGACGTAAAGATTTTGGGCTCCTTGGACCGTTTCAATGATTTTACCTATTTGCTGAGCATGTAAGGCCAGAGAATCGAGGTTGTCTCCAAATATTTTGAGGACAACATCTTGCCGCGCCCCCGTCATCAGTTCGTTGAACCGCATTTGGACGGGGTACTGAAAGCCGGCCGTAATACCGGGTACATCCGTCAAGGCCATACTCATTTTTGAAGCAAGTTCTGGAAATGTATGGGCCGAAGTCCATTCTTTTTTGTCTTTTAGGATAACCATCATGTCTGATGCTTCCATTGGCATAGGATCGGTTGGCACCTCGCCGCTGCCAATTTTGGTGACTACTTTTTCGACCTCAGGAAATCTGCTTTTCAGAATATGGGCAGCCTTTTGAGTGCTTTCAATAGTCGTAGTCAGGTTACTGCCTGGAAGAACCCGCGTGTCGACCGCAAAATCTCCCTCCTCTAGTGAAGGAATAAATTCCCCGCCGAGGTGACTTAGTGTAACTACGGCAAGTATAAAAAGCGAGATAACCAATGCAAGAATAGTCTTTGGAAGTCGGAGTACTTTGAGTAATACATGGACATAAAATTTTTCAAGTCTTTTCATCAGCCGATCCGAAAGCGAAGGTTTGCTATTTCTCGCACGGAGTAATATTGAACTCATCATCGGTATATAGGTGAGCGATAACAGGAACGCGCCTAATAAAGCAAACGCGACTGTTTCGGCCATGGGTTTGAACATTTTGCCTTCGATTCCTTCCAATGTTAAGATGGGGAGGTAAACGATCAGGATAATGATCTGTCCAAAAACAGCACTGTTCATCATACGACCGGCAGATGCTGTCACCATATCATCCATTTCAGAAGCGGGCACCTTGAGCAATTCTTTGAATCGTTGCTGCTGCATAAGCTGATGCATCACAGACTCGACAATAATGACAGCCCCATCAATGATTAATCCGAAATCGAGTGCACCGAGACTCATCAGGTTACCACTCACTCCAAAGAGGTTCATCATGCAGATTGCAAATAGCATGGCTAAGGGAATGACGGAGGCTACGAGCAATCCAGCCCGTATATTGCCTAGGAAGAGTACTAGTACAAAGACGACAATTAATGCTCCTTCCAAGAGATTTGTCTGTACCGTACTGATGGCATTATTGACCATTTTGGTACGATCAAGAAAAGGTTCAATAAGGACACCTTTAGGCAATGTTTTTCGGATTTCCTCTACCTTGGCCTTTACATCTGCAATGACTTGGCTGCTATTGGCGCCTTTTAACATCATCACGACGGCTCCAGCAACTTCACCATTGTCGTTGTAGGTCATCGCGCCATAGCGGGTTGCATAGCCAGGTTGTACTTGAGCAATGTCCCGAATGAAAATCGGCAGGTCGTTTTGCTTACCCGCAATCGCAATATTTTGGATGTCGTCAATGTTACCGACCAGTCCTTCGCTTCGGATATAAAGGACTGTTGGTCCTTTCTCAATGTATGCGCCGCCGGTGTTTTGGTTATTGGCATTTAGTGCGTCAAAGACATCGTTGATTGTAATCCCATAGGCATTGAGTCTGTCAGGGCTGACAGCGATCTCATATTGTTTCAGCTTTCCTCCGAAACTACTGACTTCAGCTACGCCTTTGACGCCTAGCAGCTGCCTTCTGACAATCCAATCTTGGATAGTACGCAGTTCGGTTACATTATACTTGTGCTCGTATCCCGACTGGGGTCGAACGACATATTGATAAATTTCTCCAAGACCTGTAGAAATAGGGCCCAGCTGGGGAGAACCTATGCCTGGAGGAATTTCTTGCTGTACCTGTTGCAGACGTTCAGCGACTTGTTGCCGGGCCCAATAGACATCAATGTTGCCATCGAAGACAATGGTTACAAGGGATAGCCCAAATCGCGAAAAACTCCGGATTTCCTGTAATCCAGAAATATTACTGTTGGCCTGTTCGATTGGAAAGGTGATTAATCGTTCAATATCCGTTGCACCAAAAGAAGGGGCAATAGTGATGACCTGCACCTGATTGTTGGTAATATCAGGTACAGCATCAATAGGAAGTTTGGTCACCTGATATGTGCCTATCCCGATTAATGCCAACATCAGTAGTGCTACAATGAGTTTGTTCTTTACAGAGAACTCAATGATTTTCGTAAGCATAATAAATAGATTCTGTTAAATCGTAAAATAATAGCGGGAGACTTCAGCCAAGCATAGAATCGCAGCGATAAAAAAGGATGCAATTGTGACATGACAAAACTTAAACTTTTACTGACGTGAAAGTTATGGTCGGGTGGAAGTCTTCAACCGAAATAATAAGAAGTATGATGTATTAACAGAATTTGGGCGGCTGCCAAATGGAAGTTATGAATGTATCCTCTATAAACTGATCATTCCAAACAGCGGTATTGTTATTTTTTTCGGGTAAGGATCTATTTTTAATTTTGATAGCAGCAATTTGGGGGCACACAAAAACAGCGTTGTATGAGGTTGTATGCATCATAAAAGGAAGTTTTTGATCTTTCTCATAGTCATCGTCATGTGGGTGATTCTCTAGGTGGTACCCACTGTAGTGTACGTTCAGAAAATCGACGACAGAGAGGCTTGGATTTTTTACTTTGTGCTCAAAATAATGCTCAATCAACAACGGAAATCTCAATAATTGTGAAATTTCGGTTGCCGACGCGATGTAAATCGTCAAGAAGCATATAGCCAGCAGCTTTTTCATCCTAAACAAAGCTATAAAAAATATCATTAAAATATTAATCAAACTTTTCAACGTTCTGCAGCGTTTTATTGAAAAACAAACAAAATGATTGCTGAACCTTAAAAAATTGACTAACCTGTGAACGATATGTGCTAAAGCATAGTCACAGCCATAACAGGTTGCTTAAGGCTAGGTATAAATTTTACAATTCTTTTAACGTATTTGTTGATCAAAATTTATTTCGAATGAATAAAAATACCCCCCAAAAGGTAAATGACCATCTTGCTAATGAACGAACTTTCCTTGCTTGGATCCGGACGAGCCTAGGGATTATGGGATTCGGTTTTGTAGTTGTTAAATTTTCATTATTTATTCGTCAGATTGAGCTCATTTTAAAAAAAGATGTAGTTGCAGGCTCACAGCATGAACATTCTGGCGCTGTTGGCGTTTCCATTGTAGTCATAGGTGCATTGACAGTTATTGTCGCTTTCTTTAAATATCGTAAAACGAACAAACAGATTGAAGCGGAAAACTTTACTCAAACTTCAAATAGCATCACGATTGTGGCTGTGTTAATTTTTGTCATAGGTATTATTCTGAGCTGGTATCTTATCGATGGTCTTTAAGGAGAAAGCGTTAGATCTAGTTCGCGCTGGAATGATTATTCACGCTAACTAGATCTAAATTGACCGTGCATTCGCTATTTACGATACGGGCAAAATATATTATTGCGATGTACACTGCGCGACCGTTATTTGCTTTATTGCGCTACGTTTTTCTAGAAACTGTCGTAGGGCGATCATCAAAAAAGCAAGAAAACCAAAGCCCATCGTAAGCCATGGCGAAAATTCTACACCTTTCGAAACGATAATCCAGCCACCTACGGTAGTTCCCAAGGTTACCCCAAGATTGCCAAATGAAGTCGCTAGACTATTGGCAAATTCTAGCGCCTCGGGTGCAGAGGAAATCATATAGGTAGATGCGTTTAAGAAGCTAGGAGAATAAAGAAATCCCCACAAGGCAATCGTACAGAACGTGGCGAATAGATTGTCATCGGAAAAATACAGTAGTAAGGGGATAATAAGTGTACCCGATAAGAAAAAGGCCGTGGTAAACGTAATATTTCGGTTGAGCATTTTCCCTGCAACCCAGTTAGCAATGACTCCGATAATACCAAATACAAATAACATATAACTAACCATGGTACTGTCCATATTCTTTGCTTTGTTTAAATACTCGGCTAAGTAACTATAGGTAGAAAACCAAGCTGATACCATAAAGAAATTCATGGCGGTGCTGACCAAAAAGATGGGCTTGGTTAATATTTTCATTTGACTTCCATAGGTTTTTTTTTCTTTCACGGGCAACGGAGGAATGGTAAGATAGATCGCTAATAGCGCGATTATACTGACAACTGCCTGTATTGTGAAAGAATATGTCCAAGAAGAAAGACTGGCAATGTAGGTGGCGAAGGGGACGGTTGTTACCATGGCTATCGCAACACCACTGAAAACAATACTCATAAGTTCATTTTCATTTTGTTTCCCCCCTTTTAAAATGGCGACAGACAATGCTGTTGCAATATAGACAGGTTGGAGAAAGGCCGGAAGAATTCTTACAATAAGCAGTAACCAAAAAGGAGGGGATAATGAAGAGACAATCGCTGTGACTAAGAAAATAGCGATGGCAGTTAACATGACTTTCTTGCGGTCGAATCCCGAAGCCAGTAATGTCATAAATGGCCCAGTTATCGCAATGATCAAAGCAAAAGCACTCAATAAATAACCTGCTTTATCGATACTGATATGATAATGATCGGCTAGTTGCGGTAAGATGCCAATAATGCCAAACTCTGTTGTGATTACTGCGAGAAAACCCAAAGCGCCTATATATGCGTATTTTTTCATAAATAAAAACTGTTGTGTATGATTAATTATACGAGCAAATGTAAAGGCAAATACTTGCTTCTGGGTGTCAAGCAGCTATTTGTGTGTTACTAACAAATTTGTAAGTAATGGAAAAAGAAATTGTTATATTGGTCGGATTGTGGCGAACCCAAGGAAGGAAGAGAATGTTGTTTGATGTATAGCGCTTAACGTCTGACTAATTGCTTCCATGATGGATTTTATACCTTTTTTCCTGTAAGGCTACTAAACTTATTGCCAAGTTTGTCCTTATAAAAATCGCCTTCCTTCTTAAAGCTTCTTGCATCTACTTCTTCAAGCAACTGGTTTTTATAAAACACATTTTTTGTGTCTTTTCCAAAATCATTGCCCAAGGGTATAAATGTTTTTACATAGGCACCTGGGATTATTTCCTGATTATAGAACACGTGACTTTTGTCTTTTGAATAGGAGTTGCTTCCGTAAGAGTCAATTTCTTCATCAATAGGATATAATTTAAAAGAGGGGGCATCAACATGCGCATATTTAAAATCTTTTCCTCTGAATAGGATAGTTTTATTGTCGATATTGATATGGTCCTGATCAAGCACACGAATTTTGTGAATGGTGTTAAATGGCCTCTTTACAACAGCTAACCCCTGTTGAAATGGCGGATAATAAATCGTGTCATAAATTTTTATGTAATATTTGTTAATCGCTTCAACGTTTCCAGTATTGGCTAAAATTGCCTTAAAAGTACCGATATTAGGTGAAATATATACGGAGTCTTTATCCTTTAGAAAGTAATCGTTGATGAACGAAAAGGTGTTCCTGTCGACTTTTATGGGATCATTCGAATAGAAGTAATGATCCTTGTCGCGTGCCCAGTTTATATGACCCGCAACCGGCTCATATGTCTTCGGATCTGCGCCTTCGATAATATGGAAGCCCAGGACCTGATCGATATAATAAACGTGAAAACGATCTTTTGGAATCTGCTGGTCAACATAAAAGGAACTTTTGTCTACAAGTTTTTGGGGCATCCCACGAAAATAGACCGCATTTTTATCTTTGGCGATATCTTCTGACAGGACTTCAAACGATTTGGCGTCAGCCTGCATTTGTGAAATACCCAAGCTAAACCAATTTCCATTCTGACAATAAGCGATCTGCCCTTTCGAATCAATAAAATAGGAACCCGATTTTTGTTTATTGACGGGTTGGCCAATATTTCGACAAGAGATAAGAAAACAAGAAAAAATACAAGCTACAAAAAAAGCACGTTTTTTAATTTTTGTAATGCAGACAAGTGCTAACATATTCTTTTTTTAATTAGTTATTACCAATTATTTATGAGGGTAATTGCATAAAACTTGCCCCAATAACCTTTAATGAGTTGTCAATGCGTTTCCAGGTTCTAAAATACCGGAATTTTCCTTCGAGTGGTGCCCCCATAACCTGACCTTTGGCCGTCATCGTAACGACTGAAAGTGCGGTATCTCCCACGAGCTTGATCGCATTGATTTCTGTTGCGGCTTGTTCAATAACCATTGCCTTTGACCTATGCGCATTTAGATCCATTTCTTTTGTTAGCATTTGGCCGTCTGGCGCAATTGCTACCAGACTATCGTACAGAAGGAGGTCAAGAGCATCTACATCACTTGCTAGCTGAGCCGCAAAAAGCTGGTTCTCAGCTTCGATAATATCTTCTTTTGTTATTTTGTCCATAGTTAAATCTGATGTTACCATCTTTGTTTTAAGTGTTTATTATTTTAAAAATACTAAATCATTGTTGAGCTTTCGCCATTAGACAATTTCTTTTTTGCGCGCTATGCACCACGAGAACAGTAACTGTTTAAGTTCCTTATGACAATTTGAGATTATTAATTACACCTTCTTTTAGCTCCTTATTTATTTGGTGTAGGCAGCTCCTTAATCCATATATTCTTAAAATCTACGGGTTGACCTTCACTCTGTAAAGCGATAAATCCACTGCTGAGCAACTTACCATCGATCTTCATTTTGGGGTCATACCCATTGGCCGTTCCACCTCCAATCTGAGGTTTTGAATATTCTAGTACGGTATCTCCGTTAATGATGTGTTTGATTAACGAATCTCCCAATACAATCAATTCCCCTTTAACCCATTGATCACCATCATAGGTCTTCGAAGTAGAATTTAAACAATGTGAGGAAGCTATTTTGCCCTGATAGACCACATTGGTTCCAGGGGAACACATATTTCCTGTAGGACGGGGTTGACCATCGCTCAATCCTCCTAAAAGTTGCATTTCGACAGAAATAGGCCAGTCCTGTTCTTTCAACATTGTTCTGGGGTCCTGCGAATGAAACATCACGCCGCTGTTACGAAGCGTATAGGAGGGGGCACCTTTATGGAGCGCGCCTACAAATCGATATTCAAACTTTAAATGATAATAAGAAAAGGGTGTTTTATAATATAAATGGCCAAATTGATCATTAAAATCATCATACTGATCATATCTGACCTTAATTATTCCATCTTCGACTCTAAACGTATTTCCGTAGTTCACACCGACATCATGATGATGAATTTTAACAAACCAATCATTGATGTCTTTTCCGTCAAATAATGATTTCCAGCCAGTATTATCTCCCTGGCTTTTCATTCCTGCGCATCCTGCAAAAATAAGGCCGGTAGCTAATATGGAGTAAAGGATTCTTCGCATAACATTGATGTTTGGTTTAAAATTGGATAGCAAGATACGATATATTACACTAAACTATACATTGCTTCAGCGGGTACCTCCGAACTTTACACTTTATTTGATTTGGAATAATCTGTTATTCCAAGTTTGTTTCCGGATGGATCGTTAAATTCAACTGCTAAACCTGTCATGATCTCAAATGGCTCGCTTAAAAATACGATCCCTTTTTCCTTAAGCCGTTCATATGTTGTCCTGACATCGGCAACGGTAAACCAAATCGTCGGTTTGGTATGTTGTAATGTACTAAGAATGATTGCAGGTTCATTGTCACCTATCTTGAAAGCCGTCATTCCCTTATCCGAAAAATCGAATTTAGTTTCTAGGCCAAGTAGATTTCCATAAAATTCCTTTGCCTTCTCGAGATTTTCTACGGGTAGAAAGAAATTGTCGTAATCCAATATTAAACTCATTTTGTTCAGGATTTAATTTGCGATAGGTCAATACCAAATGCCGTCAATTGAGATGCTCCAAATTCAGTAATATAGAAATTTTTATCACTAGGATCTACTTTTGCTAACCAGCCTTTTATAATCAGAGCCTCTAGTAAAAGTTGGCCGAGTTTTCCGCCGATATGTTCGTAACATAATTTTGCAGGCTTCATTTTATTGTTATTTTTCATTTTCGTCTCTTATATCAAGTTAATCGTTGATTTATAATTTCTTACCTGTAAAAGTATAAAACTTCAAGTGGAAGCTAAATGACCAAAATCATTGATTCAAGTGGCTATTTGACACAATTCAGCGAGCCAATCTTTGTGAGTAGGAAAACAAAATGTATGCAAATTTGGTATCTAGAGTAGGGATTTTATAATTTATGAGAAAAGAACAGGATAAAGAGCAGCAGGTAAAAAGTTTGTTTGGACGATTTAAAGGTGAATTAAGGGATCCTGCTTATGTAAACGTTGATTTTTTGGTTTTACTCGTGGACATCATCCGGCCAAAGCATGTTCATGTACTTTATCAGGTTGATATTCAATTTTTATTGGGCTTTCTTACAGCAGCACCCGAAGAACTCCAATGTTTTCAACTTTATCTCAAAAGAGTCTTGGCTGAAAAAGATTTTGATCAATTGATTTCTGATACCGGTATAATTAGTTACGCAGATTTTTTTTATGAACTAAAAAAAAGAATCACCGAGCGGTATTTGCCTTTTCAACCACCTAAGTCTACTTTACAATATCTGTTAAATCAGGTTTTTTACAAACCTGGGGATGCGGACTGGGTTGCCGCGATTCCGCAACATCAGTTCGATGAGCTGTTTCGTGTATGTCAATTTGAAACGATTTACGATGACAAAACGGGTTTTGGAATGACCGAAATATTGTATGGGTTGGAACTGTTGGTTCAACGTATTACCGGGCGTGCAATGGAAACAGACGTAAACAAGATGGTACCCGAGTTTCAAAATTTTGATAGCCCATTTATTGCTATTATGCGGGAGTTTACCGAATTGAATGATCGTATTTTACAATCAGAATATAAGTTTATTTCCTCGGATGATCTTTCTTATAAACAAATCTTGGTACTTCATAAGCAATGCGAATCGTATATTGAAACGGCTTTCGATAATTCACATCGTTTTGGAATTTCCATCAAAGTGAATCAATCGCTCTTACGTATGCGGCAACAACTGGAAAGGATCCGAGAAATCTTGTCGTTTTTAGTCATCGATCATGCAGATGAAAAGAGGCAAAAGACGATTGCGCTGGGCACTACACTTATTGGTTATAATTCCCGGAAAAGCAATATTCGCAAATTGGTTGGACAGAGTACACAGCTCTTGGCCTACGAAATTACGCATCATACTGCGCAGACCGGTGAGCATTATATTACCTCAAGTAAACAGGAATATTGGAAAATGTTCCGTTCAGCCTGTGGAGGAGGCCTCATTGTCGGCGTTATGTGCATCGTTAAATTATTGTTAGGTAAGATACACAGCAGTGAATTTGGTCATGCATTTCTTTACAGCATGAATTATGCGATTGGCTTTACGTTTATTTATCTTCTTGGTGCAACTTTGGCAACCAAACAGCCTGCGATGACAGCTTCTGCATTGGTGAACGCTATTGAGCAAGGGATTTCCGAACAGGGGGACAGCAAACATCGTTATTGGAAATTTGCTGAATTGTTTGCCCGATTATTTCGGTCTCAGTTTATTGCCTTTATTGGTAATGTTGTGATGGCTTTTCCGATGAGCCTTTTTCTTGTCTGGGTAATTCAACAATTGTTTCAGGTCAATATTGCGAGCGCCAAGTGGTTACATCTGGTCAATGATCTTAATCCAATAAAAACACCGCTGATCTTGCATGCGTCTATCGCCGGTATTTTTCTATTTCTTTCCGGGATTATTGCCGGCAGTATTTCAAACCGAGACAAACACAACTCTGTGTACTACCGCATTCAAGAACATCCCCTATTGAAAAAAATATTCGGCCAGGCAAAAACAAACAAACTAGCTTCGTTTTATGAAAAAAAATGGGCTGGTATCGTATCCAATATTTGGTTTGGGATCTTTATGGGAACGACAGCTTCCGTTGGACTTTTTTTAGGTTTAAATCTAGATATAAGGCACATTACATTCGCCAGTGGGAATCTGGCATTGGGACTATTTGGTCATGGGATGGAGCTATCTACTGATATATGGATTTGGGGCATTTTAGGGATTGGTATCATAGGATTCTTTAATTTTATGGTCAGCTTTTCCCTTTCCTTACTGTTAGCGTTTCGCTCGAGGAACCTTCCATCAAAAGAATTGATTAAAATGGGAAAGGCGGTTTGGATCTATTTCAAAATAAATCCAAAACTATTTTTCTTTCCACCACAAAAAAATTAAAAATGGGAAGCTTCTTCCAGTGTTAGCTGAGCAATCTTGCTATTTTAAGGTCGGCGCAACACCTATACAGCTAGCAGAAGATGTGGCCCTATCTAGACATTGATATCACCCGAAAGATCAGGTTTATCTTCATCATCTTTTTCTTTCTGCTCGGCTTGCGCTTCCTCCCTGTCATGGGTACGATCATCTTTAATACCCGATTGATTGGTATTGGGATCTCTATCTTCTTTGGAAGTGCCCTCTTGTTGAGCTTCGGATAAGTCTGGGCTTGGCTCCCGTGGATCTGGGTTTGGAATGGCTGCGATGATAAGAACAAGCATGCCAACATGCGTTTCTTTGGTGTTTTTAGATCTGTTCATTTTAACGAGTTTTTTAAAAAAGAACATTTTTTGATCCATTATCGTTGGTTCAAATCATATTTTATTTATTGCCAGTGACAATTTCAACTATACCTTCGAGCGAGGTAAGCTTCAATTGTTGGCCGAAGTAACTCTTGTGCTCATCATCGATGTGTATTTCGTTGCCTTCCCATTCCATCGCCAATCGACTAGCCCGGATAGGTTTTATTTTAAATTCGACGTTGGTTCCATTCAATAGTCCATCGATATAGCTAATAAGTTCCTGGCGTTGATCGACAGTGACAATGATGATATCAAATTGTCCATCTCCAGGGTCAGCGTCAGCAGCAAGAACTAGCCGCGGTCCCATACTTGATATATTCATGATCTCAACAAGTATGCAATCTTTTTCATAATTATTTCCAGCCACTGTGAGTCTTAGTGTGGTAGCTCGGAATGTTTCTACCAGTTTGCGAAGCTGCCTTAGTGCGGTTTTGATTTCATCTTCTGCGCTCAGCTCTTCTGTATTTTTTTTATCCATTTTCTTCATCAGTAAAGGAAATACACCAAAGCCAATGGATTCAATAAAATACAACGGCTTTCTTTCTAGCCCCATAACCATTCCTACATCGAATTTTTTAAGTTGGCAATTTTTCCAGAGATCGATAGCTTTTTCAATGTTCAAAGGAATACCAAGAGAAATAGCAATATTGTTTGCAGTGCCTTGTGGGAGTATGGCGATTGGCCTTTTAAATCGTAGTTTTTTTTCCAATAGCGCCATAATTACCATTCTTATAGTCCCATCACCGCCAGCAAGGGCAATGATGTCTGTCTGCGGGTCGATTTTTTTGACAGCATCTTTTTTGGTTACTACAATGCAATTGTGGCCAAGATCTTCAATCAATTGGCATAGTTCATCTTTGTCTCCGTTTGAGTCATCCCCAGCAGCAGGATTATGTACTAACCTTATGTTTTTGCCATGTTCTTTCATAAAAGCTGAACAAAGCCTGCTTGAGATTGGTTTTCATAGAAAAGGACAGTTATGAATATACTTATTACCAATGATGATGGCATTTATTCACCGGGGATTGCGGCACTGGCAAATGCAGCAAAGGAGTTTGGGACGGTAAAGATTGTTGCGCCCGATGTGGAGCAATCTTCTATGGGACATGCTATTACGCATTCCCGGCCCTTAAGCTACCGACGTGCACCGATAACTTTTGAGGATATTGAAGCGTTTAGGGTAAATGGCACTCCAGCAGACTGTGTGGCGTTGGGTCTACATATGTTTCCCGATACGCAGGTTGTACTTTCGGGTATTAACATGGGACCAAATTTAGGCAATTCCATGTGGCATTCCGGAACTTTGGCTGCGGCAAAGCAGGCGACACTGCTCGGTATTACCGGTATAGCATTGAGCACACCCGTAGGAAAGACCGAGCCGGATTTTGAAGGATTGTATCCGTGGACAACCGATGTGCTGAAGATTTTACTGAAAAATAAAGGCCCTGCTCTCTATAATGTGAATTTTCCAGCCAACCCGGAGGGGCTTTCCTGGACAAGACAATCAGTACGTTTATATGATGGCCGTGTGGTGCCCGGAGAGGATCCTATGGGAAGGAAAAACTATTGGATCACAGTGGTGCCATTAGAACCGGCTGAAAAAGGTACTGATCGCTGGGCAGTAGAACACAATTTGGTTTCTATTACGCCTTTACGTCTTGATCTTACTGCACATGATGAACTTGCAGCAAGGGAGACAGGCGAACATAAATAATAGGTAGTAATAAAAGAAAATACGATGGTAACAGCCGAAAATTTAATACGAAATCTTGGTTTATACTTTACTATTGAACAACTGTAGTTGAATCTATTGGGATCATCAGGTTAAAAGTTATTTTATTGTCCTTTAAATTTACGGCTATTTTTCCCTTATGAATTTTTACTATTTCACTCACAATAAACAATCCTAATCCGAGCCCATTACTATTGACTCCTTTTACAAAAGGTTTAAATAGATCTTTAAGATCCGAATATTGAGGATAGGAGACCTCATTTGTAACACTAAAAATGAAATTTTCTTTTTGAATGAATGCATTTATTTCGATATTTTGAAAAGGATTACCATGTTTTATCGCATTTCCAATTAAATTAGTGAATGCACGCCCCATTTTCTGATGATCACAAGGTACATCAACTGGAAGGTTGATGTTGGCAATTAGTGCTCTGTTATGTAATACTTCAAATTCAGATAAAATTTGCTTGATCAATGCATCCATGCGATAATGATCATTAATTCTAATTAGCTTGTTTTGAAGACGGATACTACTGAAATCTAAAATATCATCTATCACTCCTTTGACGCGTGATGAAGCCTCTTGTATTTTCTTTATTAAGTTTTTTTGGCTTTCATCTTTAATGTTTTCGCCAAGATATTGTGATATCACTTTTACGATGCTGACGGGATTATTTAAGTCGTGAGCCAAGGACGATAAAACAAGTTCTCTGTTTTTGGAATAATTAAGTTCCTGCTCCAATTTTTTCCTCGTATTTCTACGTTCAATAATGGTTTTGAAATCTATTGCAATCAAATCACTGCAAACAGGTAGCAGCGTCTCTAATTTAATTGGGTCGAAGTGTACTGGTTCAGCGTTCATGAAACTCAAGTGCCCAACAATAGAATTATTTTTGTTAATAATTGGGTAAGAGATATAGCTTTTTAAACCGAATTCGTGAAGAACTTGTGTCCATTCGTCGACAGAACACTGCTCGGTATCATCAATGTAAATAGGGGAGAAACCTTTCCTTATTTCCTGATATATTTTAACGTAGTGTTCACTATTTTTATTGACGATCTTCTGAGAATGATAATCGTAAACACACCAATTTCCCCATTTCCGGCCATCTTTCTTGCGTATCATGCCATATCTCATTTTCGTGTGGCCACATAAAGCCTCCAAAATTCTTTGACAGGAGTCGAAGTCGCTCTTCTGTTTATGCATATCGTACCATTGATTTTGATTTAATTGGCTTGGGATCGTCATCTTTATTGCCGGTCGATTGGTTTATTAATAGCTTTGATTTACTGTTGAGGTTGATGCACCTTAGAGTTGTTAAAACCCTTAATTGCACGAAATATAAACACTATCATCGCAAAAAATAAAAGTATATGAATAAAATCTTCAGTTATGAATCCGCCTAAAAAAGTGACAGACCACATGATCACCATACCGATACCTGCCAAATATAATAGATCTTCCATATTAAATACGATTGTTTATTGAAGAACAATATTATCAGCGAATCGTTTCGTAATTTTATAACGCGATAGGAAAAACTACTAAAAAGAAGCTGTGTTAAGTGAACTCAAACGCTTTAAGAAGAATCATCAGGTTTGAAGATATTGAATATTGTTGTTATAAGCAATACTGATGCGCGTAAAATAGGTATAGTAAAGAATATATATAATGGTTATATTAGTTATTATTAAAATTTCTTTTATGAAACGTATAAACCAATTACTCAAGGGGCTTCTTGCCGTCTTCATTTTATTCTTTTTTATCCAGTGTAGCAAAAATTCTGCTGAAAGCAATGAGAAAATAATGATTGTGGGACCGCAGTTGGTTGATTGCGAAGGTGTAAGCCCAATGAAGTGCATGCAGGTCAAGGCGGAAGAATCAGATAACTGGGAATATTTTTATGGAAATATCCAGGGATTTAACTACGAATCAGGATATGAATATGTGATCAAAGTAAAGGTCGAAGAGGTCAGAAATCCTCCTGCTGATGGTTCATCTCAGCAATATACACTGATAACTCAAGTGTCAAAAACAAAAAAGTAATTTGATTATATACTAAGAAAGTCCCTTTTTGAGAAATTGGGACTTTTTTATTTTCTTATCCAGACTGCCAAACGGAAAAGACCTTTATTCCTTTAGGAAAAGGGTAAAAGTGATGAAAACGGATGATACGCTTTTTTTAAACGGAAGGTAATCTACGGAATAAGCTTATGTAAAAGCGATCCCGCAGATGGTTAAACAAAATAAAAATACTTATTTGCTTTCTAGTGCGACTTCCTGTGCTTTATAATAGCTTTCTATTAAAGCTTGATAATTAGGCATCACCAAGGAAAGTGCATGTGCATATTTCGCAGCGTCCGTATGTTTCCAACTTTTTAATATTTCACTAATTACAGCTGTGGTCGTAATGGGAATAACGCCTGCCAACTGTAATCGAGAAATTGTTACTTGTGTTGATAATGGACTCATATCGCCTGAAGCATCAATGACCGCAAAAACTTCATAACCTTCCGAAATTGCTGAAATGGCAGGAAACGCCACACAAACACTTGTTAATACACCTGCAATAACCAATTTTTTCTTACCAGTAGCTTTAACAGCTTCAACAAATGCAGGAGTGTCCCATGCATTTACTTCACCAGTACGTCCGACATATTGTGCATGTGGGGCATTTTCGTGGATTTCTGTCATCAATGGACCATTCGGACCCTTTGGTTCTGAAGCAGTTGTAATAACAGGAATGTTTTCAATAGCGGCGACCTGTGAAAGAGCGACTACATTACTTCTCAATGTAGGTACTTCAATATCTTTTACTGTCTGGAATAGACCACTTTGATGATCGATCAATAAAAACGCTACATCGTCCGCGTTGATTCTTGTTGTAAGTGCCATGACTTTAAGATTTAAAATGTTAATACTAATTTTTTATAATGTCAATGGTTCCGGTATTCATGAAATCTGACCTAGAGGAACCTGTTTTCTTTTGTTTGATAAAGTTAGGGACTGTTGAAGCAGCAAAAAATGGAGTACAACAAGCATAAAACATAATGTACATTAAGATTTATTGCTGCTATTATCATTCTGCATCCTAATGGAATAATCGATGGAGTTATTCGATCGCTTATTATTCTAAATTTTTAGCTTTAAGTATTTCCCAACTTTACTATATTTGCCGCTAATAATAATTAGTCTAAATAGTAATTATGTCTTTTTGCAGAGCAGTATTTCCAGGATAGCAAGGTTTGGAAATAGAAAGACATCAATATGCAGACAGGGCAAATGATTTTTTTAACACCTTAAATACGTGAAAAAAACAACAAGATCTTGGTTTATTACCCAGAATACAATATTGGCTAGTAGTCTATTGGTTTTAAGTTTTTCTATAATTCCAGCAATAAGTTTTTCCATGGAAAAACCGATGACTCTTAAGAAAAATGGTCATGGTCAAGAACCAGGGATAATTAAGGGCAAAGTGAAAAATTCAGTGGGGAAAGGTTTGTCCAATGTGTATATCAATATTGACGGGATAAATAGTACCAAGACTGATAATGAGGGGAATTTTATTTTTTCAAAGATTCCTAAAGGAATTCACTCCATGACCGTAAAGCATATTGGTTTTCAAGAAATCAGATCGCAGATCGCACTGGAAGGGGAAATTCTGGAGCTTCCGGACTTTGTCATGGAACAAACAAGTAATCATTTGAATGAAGTTGTCGTGACGGCGAGCAGATTGGCTGAAAGCATCGACGAAGTACCATCGTCAATTACCTATATCGGAGGTAAGACCTTAGAAGATCAGCGTCTGATAAATGACAACTTACCTAATATCTTAATGCAGAAAGTGCCAAGTATCTCTCCAAGTGAGGAAAGCCAAAACAACTTCATCGCTAAAATACGTGGTCGGAATTTTTTGGTACTTATTGATGGGATTCCTCAATCTACTCCTTTAAGAAATGGCGGAAGAGATATGAAGACGATTGACGCTAGCGCAATTGACCATATTGAAGTCATCAACGGTGCCTCTGCAATGTATGGAAATGGTGCCGCCGGTGGTATAATTAATTACATTACAAAGAAGCCAAAGACAGACAAGAGTTTTCACTCGTCAACCTCTTTAAATAATTCCCTAAGCTTGGTCAAACCAAGTGAAACATATGGGTATAATTTGGCACAAGTATTTTCGGGATCGCAAAACAAGTTTGATTATGTCGTGCAAGGAAAGATTGCGCGAACCGGCGTGGTCCGCAGCTCTGATGGCACCATTGTAAGTCCATTTTATGGTCTGGGCGAGACAAAAAGTTATAATACCTTGGCGAAGATTGGTTATCAGATTAACAATAATCATCGCATTGAATTGATGGGGAACTATTATAGAAGTGTTCAGGATAGTAAATACGTCGGCACTAAGGGGGAGTTTGGAAGTAAACCCGCTATTGGGATCCCTTCAGATACAGTGATTAATGGCGGAACACCTTACAATAAAGCTTTTCATGTAAAGTATGATGGCAACTTTGGTCGGACTTCAGCAAATATGAGTCTTTATTATGAAGATATGAACACGGTATTTGAAACCTACAACCAAAACTATTCTGATCATAAGGGAGCTAGACTAAATTTCAGTACGCCCTTTGATCTATCCAACAACAATAAAGTAACCTTAATTTATGGAGTAGATCTTTTAAAAGATCACACGGTTCAAAAAACGTTGAGCGATGAATTAGTGACACCCGATATGAACATGAAAAGTGGGGCTTTATATCTTCAAAGTAAATTTAATCTCGCCGATTACTGGATAGTGAAAGGTGGTGTGCGGTACGAAAACTTGGATTTTAAGGTAGGGGATCTGACAAAAGCAGGGAAAGTCACTCCGGGAGACAAGAGCAATTCAAATGCATTTGTATTCAATTTGGCAGGAAGGTATAATAAATTGAAATACCTACAGCCCTTTGCTTCATTTTCGCAAGGATATTCTATTGGCGATGTGGGGCTTGTATTGCGAAATGGAGTACCTTTGAGTCAAATCGATCCGAAGCCAGTAGTCGTCAATAACGTTGAGTTGGGTCTAAATGGGACCTATTCTATGTTGAGCTACCAATTGACAGGGTATTATAGCTCCTCCAAAAAAGGCAGTACGTTCGCAGAAACGTCAACACCTGGTAATTATGAATTGATTCAAGTGCCGCAACGTATTTACGGTTTGGAATTTGTTGTCGATATAACTCCTGTTGACTGGTTCAAGTTTGGTACTATACTCGGGTACATGGATGGTAGGCAAGATTTGAAAAATGAGGGAAAGTATAAGGATAAATTGGACAACTCCATTATTTCGCCTTTTAAAATAAATATTAATGCCGATTTCAAATTGACAGATCGGTGGAACGTCTATCTCCAATATTTACATTTGGGTAAACGCGATGTTTTTCAACCTTCTGAATATAATTATGGCAAATACCCGATTTCGGGCTATGGGCTGATGGATTTCCAAACGCGCTATAAATTAAAGAATCTAGCTTTCATTTTTTCAGTTAATAATATCCTAAATAATGATTACTTCCCGCTGCACGCGGAGGTGAGAGGAGCCACCAATGAAGGCCGTTATTATGTAAAAGGAAGCGGGACAATAGCAAATTTAGGTATTCAATTGGATCTGTAATTATTTATCGTAATTTCTATATTGCAACTGGAATAAAATTCATAAAATAGAATTGATTCGAAGGTATTATAAGCTGCTCCCATTAGACGTATAAGAGTTGGATTCATCTGTGCTAGCTGATATATATGAGTTTTCAGTCTGCACGATGATAGGTGGCCTTTGAGATAAGCTTGCGCTCGCTATGATTTGTATTCAACGTTTTCAAATGCTTAATATGTATCCGGAATGAAATTCGCTATTAGACCTATTCAACATTTTTTCAAAGTCCCGATGCTAGCAGATCGGTAGGCGTGTAACCAAAATGCTTTTTAAACGCATAGGAGAAATGTGAAAGATTTTCGAATCCTACCGCGTAACAAACTTCGATTGGTTTCATTCTTTTTTCAACAAATTGATAGTGTGCTAGCTCCAATCGTTTTTTTGTTAACCATCGCTGCGGTGTGAGGTTGAAAATCTTGCTAAAATCCCTTTTGAAGGTGGTGAAACTTCGTCCTGTCAGATAACCGAATTTTTCCAGCGATAAATTGAACATAAAGTTCTTTTCCATATAGCCTGCCAGGTCAATTTTGCCGGGTTCTTCAAAGTTAGCCAAAATAGGATCTATTTCTTTATCTATCGCCCGGAGGATACTGATTGCTTCCGTGATTTTCAGGGAGGCAATGTTCTCGGGCAGTTTCTGTAGTTCAAAATCAGGAATCAATGAGGAAAGACAGCTTTCCAGTAAAGGATGATTGTTAAAGCTGTATATCTTTTCCGATTTTCGAGCAGAAGGCTCTATGGTCAGATTTGCATAGAAATTTTTTAGCTTCTCACTCGTTAAGTGCATCACGACCGTTTTGTGAGGCTGTCCATCTTTTGGGTAGTTGATAATTGTTGCTAACTGATTTCTTGGAATTAGAAAAATATCACCTTTTTTAAACACGTAAGTAGCATCGGCTTGTACAATTTTTGTTTCGCCGGAAATAAACCAGATTAACATATGGCACTCGAAACTGATATCCGATTTGAAAAACTTATCCTCATAACAGGATAGCTTAATATCATCTGTTATATATTTTGCTTTATACTCCATGATTCGAATTTTCTGTTCGGCTTTAAAGGCATTGTGATGACATAAATATAAAAAATTAATAGCTAAATCTTTTATCGTAAGCCGTTTGGATATTAGTCTATATTGAACTTTACTCCGATCATTTCTTCACTAAGGTGCCAAAGGCGTTTTGCTGAATCTTTATCCAATGAATATTGTTGGACACCGTTCTGATGCAGTTTTGTATGGGTTGGGATTAAAGGATCTGTTGGTAGCAACTCTGCGATATCGTTATCTTCCAGATATACACCGCCTATTTCATCTAATAACGGACTGGTCGCTGCAAAAACCGTAGTCGCAGCACCTTGTGGAATGGTCTTCAATGCAGCCATCATCGCTGGGTGTATATTTCCATTTTCATCTAAAAATCCTAACTTCCTCCATTGTTCCGGGTCTGCATCCCGCCCCAATTCTGTACCTCCGATCGAGCCGGGATGTAAAGAATACGCCCTTATATTAAAATCTTTGGCTCGGTTATCTAGCTCTAAAGTGAAAAGATTGCTTGCCGTTTTTGATTGACCATAAGCCTGAAGAGTTTCATATTCGCGATTTTCAAAATTTGGATCTTCAAAATTGAAGGAAGAATTATGGTGTCCAAGAGAAGATACATTGACAACTCGTGCAGCACCCGCCTGTTTTAATGCGGGCCACAGTCTAGCTGTAAGATGAAATTGCCCTAAATAATTTGTCGCTAGTTGCGATTCAATTCCACGTTGGTCACGCTGCAAAGGGACCCACATAATACCGGCATTGTTGATTAGTAAATGAAGTGGTCTGCCTGATAAAATGAATTTTCTAGCAAATCTGTCAATAGAAGATGGTTCAATCATATCCACTTCTTCGATTTCGATATTTACTATACCTGCTAAATTTACTTTTGCTTTTTCAACGTTTCTTGCAAGAACGATAACAGTTGCACCGGCAGAAGCGAGCGTTTTGGTAGTTTCAAGTCCGATTCCCGTATTACCTCCCGTTACAATTGCGATTTTATTGCTTAGATCAATTCCTTTAATGACGTCCTCGGAAGTAGATTTTGCTGTGAAGCCAGAACCGATTGGTTTCTGTAATGCCCCTTGATAATTGTTTGCTTTCATTTTTAAAAATTTGATTTTGTTAAGACAAAGGTAGGAGGGATTTTGACGCAGGGTTTTGTTTAGACGTCCTAACTTACTTTGTTTAAAAGATCAATGAAAAATATTAGGCGAACAACTCATTCAATTGATTTGTACAGGTTTTGAACGATTTTGGGGGATCTAATCTTTTTCTTTTTACTATTGCTGATACCGCTGATAATATGATTCAATGAGGTTTTTGAGCTCATTGAAGTCAAGCGACAACTGATCGGATGAAATGGCTATTCCATTTTCGAGCAGATGTTGTTGTACTTGTGGAGCGAACTGCTGTATATAATTTTCGGGATTGTGTAGCTTCAAAAAAACAAAATGGACACCATGGGCCATCCCTGTTGAGACGGATTGAATCGCAGTCCATTTTACTGTCCCAACCTTTATTCCTACTGGTGTACCGTTATATCGAATACCATCTGCGTTTAATAGGAGGCCGGTTCGATTTTTATTAAATAGGGCCTTTATACCACCAATCAGACAATAACACCCTAAGCCTCCTAAGGTCAACATCAGTGACCCAGGGAAAATTCTTATTTTTTCGGCGACAAAGAAGATATAGTAGGCAAATGCCAAAGCCGCTATCGTCATCAGCAAACCAAACAGCGCTAATTTCAGGCGCTTTTTATTATCAAATTCTATGATAGTCTCATTCATAATTCACTTTTTCTTCTATGTATTTATAGGACTAAATTAGAATAACTTTCCTCAAATTTTCAAGGGAATTCCAATTCGTGGTGAATCGTTTTAAATTCGCGGTATTTTAATGTCTATCTGTATTTAAACTATTTTCTAAACTCAATTATATCCAGCGCTATGCCTCCACGAATCATCTGTGATGATCAAAGTATTGATGGGTTAATCTATCCTCGAATCCTTTTCGAGCTTTTTGGTCTGTTTTGCTGAAAAGGTTTTTCCAAAATTGTAGCTGAAACTCAATTTTGCATAGCGTGACTTCAATTTATTCACTGTTTCAATGCTAATCACATTGCCTAAACTGGAAATAGGTCCTTTTTGTAAGTTGAAAATATCCTCAATCGTGAGGGATATATTTAACTTGTCCTGAAGCACTTTTTGCTGTAAACCCGTCGTGATATATCCCGTTGCGCCATATTGCATTTGAAAACTATTTCTTTTCGATGCATAAAAGCCGAGTATTTGAACAGTAGTCTTTGGCAGAATATAGATGAAAGTATTGATCGACCCACTAAAGTTGACAATCCCAGGTAACAAAATATCTTCTGTATTGTTCGATCTGAAAGTTGGGCGTTGTGCTGATAAATATGTACTGACATTCACGCTGCTTCCAAACTTGTTTTGCGACATGACATAACCTCCAATTTGATTTAGATTGTAATCATTATAATAGTTAAACTCTGGACTCCCAACTTCCTCATTATATCTGGAGATATATGTAAACATATTCTTCGAGGAGTTTCCATATAAAGAAAATATCAGTGAATGGTTGCTATTCCACTTATGTGAATATTGCAGATCTAGCCTATTCGCAAAATATGGCTTCAAATGCGTGTTACCATTGGTGAAATAGATAGGATTATTGTTCACCGCAAAAGGATTGAGCATACTATACCCGGGACGTTCGATTCTTCTGTTCCCTGATAAAGCAATGCTGTTTTTAAGGTCTTCGAAATCATAACGTATATTAAAGTTCGGAAATAAATTAAGATAGTTGTTTTTAATTTGTTCGTCAGTTGAAACGGCTCGTAATTTATAGTCGAATGATTCTAATCGCAAGCCTAAATCGAAGGAGAAGTGTTTCAATTTACCATTCAGAGAAGAATAGGCTGCAAGTATATTTTCGTTATATTAAACCTTATATTCATTATTTAATTCTCCTGCATCGATAATTCCATCTGTGGCTAGATTCTTAAAGAAGCTTTCTGTATTTGCACGGGCATATTTTGCACCGAATTTTAGATCAATACCCTTTCCAATGTTTGTTTTGTAATCTGTATTGAATGTCCAGATTTCATATGGTCTGGAAGTAATAAAATTTCTGCTATCATTTTCTGAGGAATTTATTTCCGTGTTAGAAAAATCATATGCCTTTCTCCAGAATGAAGTGTTATTCTCATTCGAGTATTTCGCGTAATTCATACCGATCGAAAGCTTGCTTTTCGTTTTAAAATCTTTATCATAAATGAAGTCGGCGATATGAAAATTATTGTCCAAAAACATGAAGTCCTGCTGTTTAAGCTGCCTTTGAAATTGATCTTCCCGATTATAGATCGTAGCGTCTCTTTCATTAGGAAATTTGCCATAAAAGCTGGCGTACCAATAATTAAAAGAGAGTGTGCTCGTCGAATCAATATTATAAAGTGTATTGGTTTTCATGGAATGTGTTCTTTGGGATCTTTGGCTGGCCTGTTCTTGTCTATAGAGATAACTAGAATCGGGTAAGTAATAGTTTTTTATTAGATCGTTTCGTTTATGTAGGGTTTTCACTATATGAAAAATTATAGCCCACTGAAATTTCAAACTTACTTTTTTTAAGATTTAAATTGAGCGATTGGTCCGTCCCCCAAAGGGTGGAAACACTTGTAATTGCCGACCCAAAGAAGCCCAAATTGGAATTTTTCTTAAGTCTGATATCGAGCACACCTCCATCTCCGGCGGAATCATATGCCGCACCCGGACTTGTAAGCACGTTAACGGACGAGACCTCATTGCTCGGTAGAGATTTCAGGTAGTTAAATAAATCTTGACCACCCAAATTGACTTTCCGACCATTGATCAATACAGTAGCTCCTTTTCCAAGCAATTGTAATTTGCCTTCCATTTCATCAACTGTTAATCCCGGAACCTGCTTGAGCAGTTCTGCTATATTTGTACTATTGCCTAGTATATTGTTTTCCGCATTAAATCTATACCCACCGGTAATAAGTTCTAGGGGAGGTTTTCTGGAAGAAACTGCAACCTCCTCAAGCTTATTGTCAATCTTATGAAGCTTTATAGTACCCATATCTATATTGCTCCCGTTGGGTATTACAATTCTTTTTATCTGAAACTGAAAGCCCATATGATTGATTTTTAGGTAAAATGAACGCTGACTATGGGTCAATTGGAAGTCCCCACTTTCATTTGTCACCACTGTTCTGACAGGATTGCTGCCACTTTGATGATCCAGTAAGGATATGGAAACTAAATGAACAGGTTCGTTAGTAATAGAATCAACTACTTTTCCCGTAACAGTAAAGGTTGAATCGATGAATGAAATGATCGTCGTGTTAGACGAAGCATGAGATATAGCGAAAAACAACAGGTATGGGAGAACTAGGGCAATTTTTTTTAACTCTTTCATGTATTTAAGGTTCTTGTGCAAAGCTTGATGACAATTGTTTGCAGTTAGTGACTATAGGTTAGTCGAGCTCACGGAAAAAATGTTGCACGTGTAATAATAAAAACGAACATAACTTTAGAACCTTGGTCTTGTTATAGTTAAAGCAAGTCTCTATCCTCGATGGGTTACAGTTTGCCACTATTAAGGCTATGATGTTGGTTTATTTTTATTCTAAAAAATATTATTTTTAAAATAATTAAAACAAATATGGTATATTTATGTTCTAAATAAAGTGTATGAAATATCAGCTTTTAAAAGAAATCATTGGATTAGTTGAAGAGTTTGAACAGGAAAACGTAGACGGAATCTATAGCACTGACGCAAATGGATTTAAACGTTGGATAGTAACAAAGGCAACCGATGTTCTCGAAGAACCCAATTGGGACGGTAAGGAAAATGGGCGTAGTCCGGAAAGTGTCATCAGCACGTTAATAGTGCATATGAATAGGTTCGCAAAAAGTTATTCAAAGGCTGCTATTTGGGAATCTGATTTTTCCACACAAGAGGAGTTTATCTATCTTATTACACTACGGTCCTTTGGTGAGATGACAAAAATGGAATTGATCAGAAGGAATATTCATGAAAAACCAGCCGGCATGGCCATTATAAACCGTTTGATCAAACAAGGTTGGATACGTCAACACGATTCAAAACTGGACCGCCGCAGTAAGTTGCTGTACATCACGGAAAATGGCTTGTCGGCATTGGACCGGCAAATGGGAAAAATACGTCATGCGACGCAGATTGTTTCAGGCGATTTGACCTACCACGAAAAAATAACATTGATAAGTTTATTGGATAAACTGAGCAAATTTCATCAATTAATCTATGATAGAAATATTGCACCGGAAAAATTGCTGGAGCAAGTGAAGTTATAATCCACATCGGGATGCGATAGAAATGACAAAAATCAATAGGATGTGTACATTACTAGTTGCGGTGCCAATAAGTATTGGGAATTGCCCAAGTAGTTTAGCTAAAAAAACAAATGAAAAAGAAGGTAGCCGTTATTGGCGCAGGTTTTTCGGGTCTTTCAGCGGCAGCGTATCTTGCTAAAGCAGGGTACGATGTGCATGTTTTTGAGAAACATACGCAGCCCGGTGGAAGGGCGAGACAATTCAGTACGAAAGAAGGATTTAAATTTGATATGGGACCGAGCTGGTACTGGATGCCCGATATCATTGAGTCCTTTTTTTCGGATTTTGGATGCAGCACAGCTGATTTTTTTGAGCTTGTATCGCTCAATCCTCAATTTGAAATGATATTTGGCTCCGGACAAGTTCGTGTTCCGGAATCCTATCAGCAATTAAAACTATTATTTGAACAGATCGAACCTGGGGCTGGTACGCAGTTAGATCGATTTATGGAAGCTGCAAAATTTAAGTATGAAGTGGGGATGCGGGATTTCGTCAATAAACCCTGTCACAATTGGGGCGAATTTCTCTCTCCAAAGATTGCACTTAGCGCTTTTAAGCTAGATTTGCTTTCCAATTTCCGATCCTATGTTGCCAAATATTTTAAGGACCAACGATTGCGGACATTAATGGAATTTCCGGTCATATTTCTGGGCGCCTCACCCAAGGATATTCCGGCATTATATAGCCTGATGAACTACGGCGGTTACGCACTTGGCACTCATTATCCGAAAGGAGGTTTTTTTCAATTAGTACTGGCGATGCAGCAAGTAGCGGAGAGGCAAGGTGTCACTTTTCATTTCGATCATAATGTTGATACATTAAAAATTGAAAAGAATAAGATCACTTCATTAGGTGTTAATGGCGTAGATTACGCATTTGATCTTGTGGTTGCATCCGCTGATTATCATCATATCGAAACACTACTTACCAAGGATTTGAGAAACTATGATGAAGATTATTGGAAGAGTAGGACCTTTGCCCCTTCGAGTTTGATATATTATCTGGGGATGAAATCGTCCATTCCAAATCTAACACACCATACACTGTTCTTTGAGCATCCGTTGGACGATCATATTGACTGTATATATGGTGAAAAAAAATGGCCCCAAAATCCACTGTTCTATGTATGTTGTCCATCCAAAACGGATCCTCATGTGGCTCCCCCAGGCAGTGAGAACCTCTTCTTGTTGATGCCGTTGGCGACAGCTATCTCAGACGATGATGAAACACGTGAAAAATACCTAATTAAGATGTTAGAGCGTTTGGAAAAGCATACTGGTACAAAAAACCTATACGAGCAGATTACATACAAGAGAAGTTACTGCGTAAGCGACTTTATCAGCGATTACAATGCTTACGCTGGAAATGCTTATGGGCTAGCAAATACATTAAAACAGACAGCGGTATGGAAACCCAAGATTAGAAATAAGAAAGTCCATAATCTTTTTTATTCAGGTCAGCTGACAGTTCCTGGTCCCGGAGTACCTCCATCCATCTTATCGGGGAAAATTGTTGCCAAAGAAGCCATTGAATTATATCGTAAAACATAAGACCATGAAAAAGCTATTTGATGAACTCGCTTATGAAGTAAGCAAAAAAACAACTGAAAAGTATAGTACAAGTTTCTCGCTTGGTATATTGGCCCTCAAGCCAAGCATTAGGGCTAGTATTTATGCAATCTATGGCTACGTAAGGTTGGCTGATGAAATAGTCGATAGTTTTCATGGTTATGATAAGCAGCGACTTTTGGCGCGGTTATACCTCGAGACTAACTGTGCTTTAGAGGAAGGTATCTCATTAAATCCGATATTACAGTCTTTTCAGGAGACGGTGCATAAGTATGCTATCGACATCGAGCTGATCCGACAATTTCTGCATAGCATGGAAATGGATCTGAATAAGGTCGACTATAATTCCGAACGTTATAAAGAATATATTTATGGTTCGGCTGAAGTGGTGGGGCTGATGTGTTTACAGGTTTTTACAGAAGGTAATAGACAGCGCTATGAGGAGTTAAAACCTTACGCCATGAAACTGGGTTCTGCATTTCAAAAAATAAACTTCTTGCGTGACCTCAAGGAAGATTATCAGGTGCTTGGACGTACCTATTTTCCAAACCTGGATATGGCGGTGTTTGACAATGCACTCAAAAGCCAGATTGAGGATGAGATACACAGCGAATTTAAGGAAGCGCTTTTGGGAATCAAAAAATTGCCTGCATCGGCAAAATTTGGCGTTTATCTGGCTTATAAATATTATCTTTCACTATTTGCGAAGATTCGGAAAAAATCCTCCAAAGAAATTTTGGAAAGCAGGATTAGGATACCTAATGCACAAAAAGCCTACGTTGCTTTTAAAAGTTATCTACGTTACAAAGCTGCTTACTTATAAAATAGAGTTATGAATTTTATTACAGTATTGGTCACTTTTATTGCTATGGAGGGCGCCACCTGGCTTATCCATAAATACATTATGCACGGCTTTCTCTGGATATTACATCGCGATCACCATGATCACAGCAATGTGGGGTTTCTGGAAAAGAATGATTACTTTTTTATCATTTTTGCCCTTCCCACGATCGCGTTGATGTATTTTGGGTCGTTAAAGGCGTACAATTATCTGTTTTATATTGGATTGGGAATTATGCTCTATGGTATGGCATATTTCTTTGTGCATGATATATTTATCCATCAACGTTTCAAATGGTTGAGTAAAACGAATAACCCTTACTTTTTAGCGCTTCGTCGCGCCCATAAACAACACCATAAACATTTAGGCAAAGAGGAGGGCGAGTGTTTTGGCTTTTTATATGTTCCAATGAAATACTTTAAAATGTATACTAACAATGAAAAAATATGATGCAATATACTTATTCGCTTATCTTATTTTTTACGGTCATAATCTGTTTTGTCGCATCCTTCGACAAGCGGCTTCGATTCGATCGTGAGTTCATCCCATTTTTAAAGGCATCAGCGCTTGTTGCTGTATTTTTTATAGCTTGGGATGTCTGGTTTACCAGTAAGGGAGTGTGGTGGTTTGACACAAGATATACCTTGGGACTGGCTATAGCAGGACTACCATTGGAAGAATGGCTATTCTTTATCTTCATCCCTTTTTCATGTATTTTTACCTATTTCTGCATCGATAAATTTTTTAGATTACAATCGCTATCGGCTTTTAATAATGTTGTTGTCTTTGTAAGTTTCATTATATGTGCTGTTGTTGCCCTTCGATATGCTGACAGAATCTATACCGTAGTTACCGCTGCTGTGACTATGGTGACATTGGTGCTTTTTCACTTTGTATTTCGGATACAATGGATTACGCAGGCCTCTTTAGTCTTCACTTTGCTGATGCTGGGCTTTTTACCTGTCAACGGCATACTTACCGGAACAGGATTGGAGTCCCCTATTGTCAATTACAATCCAATGGAATTTATGGGGATTAGGGTACTTACGATTCCGGTTGAAGATGCAGTGTACGGATACACTCAGTTTTTGTGGGTTCTTTACTTTTTCAAAAAGTTTCAAAGTATGCCCCTAAAATCCAATCTATAAAGTGGATGCATTTGGACAGCTCAAATAAGCTCAGAAATCCGCTGCTTGATTTTTTGGAAAGTAAATCCATGTTTGTAATGGATTTACTTTATCGACTCTCACTTTGAATTAAAAATACCTTAATTAATTTTTTTGCTTATTGTTTTACCCAGTAAAAAGTTTTTGAAAAGATGCCTTTATGGGCCACAATTTTCAACTTTTTTCCCTGCAGGTACATTTCGCAATTGCCTTTTTGGCCAGTATCATGGTTTTCCACAGTCCCCTTCCATTCATTTTTTTCAAAACGCACATTGTAGAGGGTTGGACGTCCTTTGGGATCAAGACCAGAAAATTTTCCGTTGCTGTAAGTGATGGTGATAATGAAGCCTTCCTCGGTTTTCCATTTACCTGCAAAAATTATCATTGGAGGATTGAGCAACACTCATTATTGCCATGAAGATGATGACAAGGGATGACAGTATTTTTTTCATATGTAATGATTTCATACTGCAAAGCAAATTAAAATAATCTGCAGTGTTTTTAATATATCTTAAAAATGAAATCGACTACCTGCACGCGCGTATCACGCTTAGTGTTTGTTGGGTAATACCCAGATAGGAGGCAATATGTCCCAAGGAGGCTCTTAGCAATATGCCAGGAAATTTGTCGAGCATATTTTTATAGCGTTGCTCGGCAGTTTGAAATTGTAATGCAAGAGTTTTTTCGGATAGCATACTAATCACTTGCAGCGATACCTGCAGCCGGAAGTTCTTAAAAGCAGGGATGCTATTACAGAGTTCGTCGAGTTTGCTATAGGGGATAGCACGCAAACAAGCTTCTTCCAATACCTGTTTACCATAGGGGTGGGGGCGGTCAAAAAAAAACTTTCAAAAGATATCAGGAAATTATTCTCGTCGAAAAAATAATGAGTGATATCCTTTCCATCTAAATTATAAAAAGCGCGTAATAATCCTTTTTCAATAAAATAAACATTTTGGTGGTGATTGTCAGGATGTGCCAGTACAGTACCTTTCGCAAATATTTGTTTACTAAAGGCTCTGCCGATAGCATCACATTCGGCGCTGTTCAATTTTATGTTTCTAAGTAGATAAGATAAGAGTTCCATTTACTTCAAATATAGAAAAATGCAACAGGCTGCCCATAATTCCTCTCCAAATTTATTTGAATATTCTCCAAGTCCATCAGGCAATAAATGGATTAATTTCACCGTTGGCAAAAGAGTGTGAAATGTATGCCCAAGATTGAATTTTTTAATACCTAATGGATTGTGCAGCAAGTTGCTTTAAGTAGGAGATAGTATCTGGTATAAGAAATGATATTTCAGCCCTTACCAAGCTTTCTATTTTGTAGCAATCCTGTAACGATTGATGTCAGTAATCAATTCAGCCCTATTGCTGTTTAAAATGAATTTAAAAATTTTTAGATGGACCCAAATTACGGTTTTGAGCTTTAATACCGCAAAACAATATCTGTTTTTTTCTTGTTTTTATTCATAATATATAGGGTATTTAATGAATAAAAACAAGAAAATTAGTGACTTAACTCAACTCAACGAAGACCTGGAAAACTATTTTAGCAATACCATTATCCCGCAGTTATTCGTTGATGCTAACTTAATTTTAAGAAAGTTCACTCCACCAGCAATGAAGCAGTTTGATCTTAAATCTGAATTCATAGGAATGCCGCTAGAGGATATAAGAGAAAATTTTAGATTTCCGACCTTTATCAGTAATATAAACACGGTGATAGCGACAGGTAAAATCTTGGAGAAAGAAATACAGACTACAGATTTAAAGTGGTACCAGATGAATATACTCCCTTATCATGTCCGTAATGAGAACCGGACGAATGGAGTCATTATTACATTTGTAGATATTACGCCAAGAGTAAAGGATCTTAAAGAACAAGAACGGCTTGTTCTAGAACATGAGTTGCTGCTCGATACAATAGCCCATGATATTAAAAATCCATTATTGGTACTTAAACTAACATTTGGGTTAATGAAGGAATTTAAGGATAAAAATTCAGCGAAATTCTTGCCCTTAATGCAAAATCATGAGAAAAGTTTGGTAGAAATAAAAAAAATAATAGATGATCTGACCGAAAGTCGTTGGGAAAAGCAGAAGTATCAGGCATCAACTGAACTGATCGATCTTCCAAATATTCTAGAGGACGTGCGGTTGAGTTTAGCACCGCAGCTGATAGAAACCGATGCAATCATCCGACAGGATTTAAAAGTTTCGGAATTTACTTTTGTACGACGTAAGCTGCGTAGTGTGCTCTATAATCTGATGAATAATGCGATTAAATATACACCAGAGTCACAGTCTCCAGAAATTCTAGTGCAATCTTTCAAGGAAGATGGCTATGTCGTTATTTCTGTAAAGGATAATGGGATAGGCATGGGGCCAGAAGTGCAGCAGACGATTTTTGAGAAATTTAAACGCGCAACCAAAATGGTCGATGGATCTGGCGTAGGTCTATATTTGGTCAATACGATTGTGACACAAGCTGGTGGAAAGATCGACTTAATAAGTGAGCCTGGGCATGGAACAGAAATAAAGATCTTTTTGAAGCAAGATTAGGTTTGAACTTCGGAAATGATTGATTTAATTGATCATGTTGAATTTGTTCGTAGATTAGAGGAGAAACACCAAAATAGCAGTAGCAAAAGATCAACAGTTTTAATATGGATGCCACAAATCATGAAAGCAGACGAACAGACATACCGTAGTTACAGGCTTTCCATTGCAAGCGAATTTGAAACGGTGTTTTCTCATTTTTATTTTGCAGAGAACAATTCAGCAACTGCCCTAACGAAAACATTGTTGCCGTCTTTTCAGACTATTATGGTGTTCAACTTTGGTACAATAGTCCGATTGGTTTCTGATGCCAAAAATGAAATCGAGGTGGACAAATGCATCGTACTAGGTCCCTTAAAATCTGCCTTTGAATATACACTTCTCCCCGGATCACAAATTTTAGTGGTTAATTTCAAGGGCGATGCATTTTATCGTTTTTTTGGAAAGGCATTTCTTTCACAGCATTTGCCAATAAACCCAGATGAAGTTATAAGTGAAAATTGTTTTAGCTACCTGTGGCATCAGTTGAACGGTATGACAAGTGTATCAGACCGAGTAAACTGCATTCTCGATTTTTGCAGACTTACTTAAAATCACAGCACAGCACCGCGGCTTTATTGGCTAATTTTAAAGACAGTACACGCAATCCAGTCAAGACCATTGCCGAAGAAACCGGGCAAACTGAAAGAAATGTGCAATTGACGCAAAAAAAGCATTTTGGCTATAGCTCCAAAGAGCTTAGTAGATACCAGCGTTTTGTAAAAGCAATTGAACTGATACAACATGTTCTTTTATCATCGAAAAAAGTGGACTGGTTTGAAATTATAGCTGAATGTGGATATTACGACCAAAGCCAGCTTATCCGGGATTTTAAGCATTTTATCAATCTTTCCCCAAGAAATTTTGTTCGATTTCAGCAAGATATCTGCCGGGCTTCAGGAGAATAGCCTTTTCGTTTTCTTACAATTTTTCCGTTTACTTTCAGGCTATTTTTGTTTTATTCAATTACTTAAAACAAAAAAAATGAAACATCTTATTATTTATGCCCATCCAAATACGGCAAGTTTAAATCATTTATTCAAGCAAACAATTGAAGAAACACTCCTGCAACAAAAGAACGAAGTTGTAGTCAGGGATCTGTATCAGCTTAATTTCGACCCTGTGCTGTCCCTTGAAGATATGGACGGACAACGCAGGGGCATCGTAAGCGAAGCAATTAGAAAGGAACAGCAACATATTTCCTGGGCTGAAGCTGTTACCTTTATTTATCCGATATGGTGGACAGGTATGCCGGCTATGATGAAAGGATATATCGATAGGGTATTCAGCTACGGATTTGCCTATAGGTACGATAACGGAGTACAAAAAGGACTGTTGGCCGGTAAGACCGCCTACATTATCAATTCACATGGAAAATCAAAGGCTGAATATCAGGAAATAGGAATGGATAGGGCGCTGATACTGACCTCCGACAGAGGTATCTATACCTATTGTGGCTTCGATGTGAAGTGCCATTTATTCTTTGACCGTGCCGACCGTGCAGCAGCAGAAACGATAGATGAATGGAAAATGGAAATCGTTGATGCTTATTCCTTGGTTCGATAAAGTCCTTTTACCAAGAAGTTAATTTCAGCTATATTAACTTCTTGGGAGGACGGAGGTGATCTTGATCGGATATGCTATCAACTTTTTTGTTCATCTATTTTCTTGTTATTCTAACCATCCCAGCTCCGGCTAATTCGTAAAAACCAGTACGACTTGAATGCACACGTTTATATGATGATTTAACTTTTTGTTCTACGCTTATTTTGGTTAATACTTCTCTGGAAAAGCCTAAAAGCCTCATTTGTGCCCGGAGCAGATCACTGCCCTCCAATCGGAAAGTGACTGAATCTTTGCCGACTCGAAAGTTTGAAATTGGGTAATTTATAAAAACTATTCCACCCCAATTGGCCACTTTAAAATACTGTCGTGGTATGATACCAAAGGCCAGTCCGGCGCCATATACTTCCTGGCCGACTTCACCGCTTTTCTCCCAGCCATCATGTATGTCTTGAAGTGGAATCCATAGATCTTTTTGTATTTCACCCGTTTTGGTTTTTTCGACAATCATTTCTGTCGGAAGTAGCGGAGGGTAATAGTAGGCGAGTCGGCCCGCAGCATACTTGATAAATTCCGGGATCAATATTTTTAGCGATGGAAGAATAGCCATTCCTGCTGCCACCTCAAGATAATGATGCAGGGCAGCAAATACTTCCAGCTCTTCGTATGCCGCGGTATAGGGGGCATCTTTCAAGGGAAAAACAGAAAAAAAATAAGGAAAGTTTTTGCCGTAACCATAATTGCATTCCCACAATTGACAGTTTTTAAATATGCCGGCGAGGCAGCAATAGCTTAGTTTTAGGTAATGCTCATCGTCGGTCACCTTATACATCTCCAAAAAGGCCCCAGCAGCAAATGCCGTATTGTTGGCCTGATAAAATATATCAAAGGCCAGACCGTCTAAACTTTTAAGTGCTCTGCTTGCTTCCAGAAAAAATCGTTTTTCTTTGGTCAGCTGCCAGGCCAGGAGCATAACGTGTGCATATGATCCCGGGACGTCTTTTTCACCACCTTTACCTGGAGTCGTTTCGGCTTTTAATACCTCCAAAGTGGTCATCTTATAAAAGACAGGCCATTGATAGTCAAAATGTTTGGCAACCTTTATCGCATAATCTATCGAATCCAGAAATAGTTTTTCAGCCATCTTGTCGCCCCGCAATGCAAGCCTGGCGAGGTTTAACAAGGGGTGATGTAGATACCAGGAGTCCATTACCATCTCACTCTTTTGCTCTTCGGAATGATCCAAGTCATCTTTTAACGAAGGGTGCCACCTGACTAAACTCTTTATAGACTTATCATAAAATGAGGTGAGTCCATCGGAGAGCTCCTGCAACAAAGGGTGCTGCTCTCCGGTCCAGGTAAGATACTCATGCAATGGGAGTATGACGGCAAGCTGCACCATGATTTCTGCAGGCGTTTTGTAGTCGCCCACATAAGCATTCAGATAAGGACTGCCGTCTGTTTGTGTCCAGCAACCTTTGTTGTTCGAAATATTATCCAGGATCTTTTCAGCCGACTGCAGCCAATTATGTTGGCTGGCTTCAGGCTTAGGAAGGAGGAGGTATATTGATGCCAGTGAATCGAGGTAACTTTCAACGACCTCGACGTCACTTTCGGGAATCTTTTCATCGAGCTGTACAAAAGCATCCGAAATGATATATTCTTTATTGGCCGGCAATGGTTTTTCAGCGTTTACAGGAAACTGGAACCCCAGTTCTGGCCATTCACCGCCGACAGTTTCCCGGAGTGATACTTCTGTTTCCTGGCAATAGGGAGACATGGCTGTGAGATTCTGAAAATAGAACACCGAACCGGCTTTTGGCTTTGTCATACTAAAATAAAGCTGTCCTGACCGGGACCCTACCTGTTTGGCATGTATTTTTCCCACTGTATTTTCAGTATTTCCATCTTTAGTCAAGGGAACAATATCGCGGGGCCAAAACGGGATAAGAAGCGGTAATTTCGTTCGCAAGGTCGTGGTATAACGAAAGGTGGCGCGCAGACTTTCGGGAAAGAAGACAATGATTCGATAATAGGCTAACCTAGTAGAAGCAGTGATAAGGATCTCATCGGGAGCTTCGGAGATCGTCACCTTTTCAAACCTGCTATTCATCCCAAAGGCCAGTCTAAAGGCTATGCTAGCGCCCGTTGGCCAGATAACCACGAGCCAAATCGAATCGCCTGGATTATGAATTTTGAGTCTGTATGTTTTTAGGTCTATTTCAAAAATAGACGTAGAATCTGCTATATCAGCCTGGACCGTTGCTGTCCAAGGAGTGACGGGATTTATCATCATGCTAATTTCTTAACTGTATAATGTGCTTGTCTCCTTATAGGAAGAGAAGCAAGGTAACAATCGTTTTAACAATTGATGTTTATGGTACAACTACGGTGAAAACGTGTTTGTCCTGTTTTTCAATTAGGCTGATGAAAGGAATAACTAAGCTTTGAAGAAAATAAATTGATTGTGGCTAGGGATAGGATGTGTTTTGCTAAAGATAACTCAATGGACGATTGCACAGGTATAATAAATGCCCGGATTACCGGGCATTTATTAACTTATGACGCAGACTCGTTTACTGACGAGACGGCTATTTCTGTGAGTAATGTATCGGTTTGCTTTTCCTCATCTAGTGTTTGTTGAAGCAATTGCTCGGCTTCAGTATGGTTCATTAATTTTGCAAATGTGACAAGGCAACCATAGCTGGCGATTTCATAATGTTCAACTTTTTGGGCTGCAGAAATGAGTGCCGCATCTAGTGCTGGATCGCCTTCAAAATTTTCAATGATTTCATCAGCTTCCTCCAGCAGACCTTCCATAGCTTTACATTTTTTCCCGCGGGCAGCAATGCCCAACGCTCCAAATACTTCTTTAAGCCGCTCGATTTGTCCTTCAGTTTGGCTGTGGTGCTCCTCAAATGCTTGTTTTAATTGTTCGTCTTCTGCGGCTTTGCTCATTTTCTTTAAACCTTTTAAGAGCTGTTTCTCCGCGCCTAAAATATCTTTTAATTCGTCTACAAATAACTCATGTAAATGCTCGTTTGGCATTTGTTGCTGATTTTGATTCGATTTTGCCATAATTCTTTTTAGAGATGGACACGAGTGGGGAGAAGATCGTTTTTAAAAATTCTTAATTTTGATTTCTGTTTTGTCAATTCGGGAGTACAATTATTGGAAAAGGTCTAAAACGTATTGCCGGGGATCAACTATTTCTAATTTTTTTAATTGTGCTGGATCTACCAATCTATTTCTTGGTGTGGTCACTAATAGTATGCCATCGTCCTTCATGCGATAGCGATGATCTGCTATAGTGATGATCTTCTAAAACAAAGCAGGCCTGAGAATGGTTTTTTTAGCAGAATCCTGATTGCTATATGCATATTGAATTTGGCCATTGCAAATAAATAGCACAGTCAAGGGAATTTAGATAAGGTGCCGCGTATGAAAAGAAGAAAATTTATAGTGCAAACAGGCCTTGCAGGATCGGGCTTAATCTTTAGCGCAGCGGCACCTAATATTTTGGTAAGAACAATTAAAGAACATAGTATGGTAAAACCTGATAATTTAAGCAAACACAGACGTTTTCGCTCCAATAATAAAGCCGGGTTTGGTGGCGTGGCATTAGGGAATGGCTTTCAGCAAAACGCAGATCTAGAATGTCTCCAAGCAGTAGAAGCAGCTTGGAATGCTGGGATACGATTATTTGATACTTCCCCATGGTACGGATTGGGCATCAGCGAACGCAGAATGGGCTTGTTTTTAAAAGATCAGCCACGCGACAGCTTTACCCTTTCCACTAAAGTAGGACGACTCTTAGAACCTAAAGAGGACTTTACCATGGAACAGTTGTTATGGAAGGGTAAAATGAATTTTCGTTATCAATACGATTACAGTGCTGCCGGTGTGAGAAAAAGCGTAGAGGATAGCTTACAGCGCATGGGCTTATCATCTATAGATATCGTATATATTCATGATCTTTCACCCGACAATGGTGATATGAAAGACAGCTATGGAAGTTACTTTGAGCAAGCGGCGAAAGGAGCGATGCCCGAGCTGACTAAAATGAGAGAAGAAGGTATAATAAAAGGATGGGGGCTAGGTGTCAATACCATCGAACCAATTTTGCAAACATTAGACGTGGCAGATCCCGATATTTTTCTTTCAGCCTGCCAATATTCGTTGATTAAACATGATGACGATTTGAATAAGGTTTTCCCAAAGATCGCTGAGAGAGGGTTGTCGATTGTTGTAGGCGCACCACTGTGTGCTGGATTTCTGTCAGGCAGGGACCGCTACCTATATGATGGAACGTTTCCTGCTGGGGTTAAAGAAAAGTTGAATGCTTTACAAAGGGTGGCTGACGATCATGCTGTAGACCTGCGGACAGCTGCATTGCAATTCGCTGCAGCACCAGACGAGGTTTCAGGAGTGATACCCGGAGCACATACCGTAAAGCAGGCCATTCAAAATGCGGAATCTTTCAAGACTAAAATTTCCGCCGATTTTTGGGAAGAATTAAAACATGAAAAATTAATTGCGGCAAATGCTCCCGTACCAAAAGCATAGCATTTAGAATCGTACCTTAAATAAATTGGCTTGCCGTATCGAATTTGAATAACAGTATCTAAATATGAATAGACAAATTACACAAAACAACATAAAAGACAATACAACATAAAAGACAATACATTCTTTTGGTATAGCTATATTAAATGGTTCAATGGATACGACGAAATAAACGAGATCAACATTGACGAAGCATTAGAAGTTATCGGCATTGACAAAGAAAAATTAGCGGAATGGGAAGAACGATTTTTTTCGCTAGATGACTTTGGAGAAGTTTCAAAATTTATCGAAGGAAAATTAGATGGAGATACGACCTTCTTAATTGAATTTCAAGATCATGAAATTAGATTTTTTCTTAACGACATTTACTTTGGGAAGTTAGGTGGGCATTTTGAAGCTTGGTTTCTAACTTGGGATGAACTGTTATCACTTCAACAGTTTGAACAATTATTTCTGCTTATGTTACCAATGACAGCAATTGAAAGAGAGCAAAGAGACCATGCGAAGCAGATTATATATAACCATTTAAAGACAGTACCACAGTTTGAGCAAAGTGCGGAATATATTTCTAAATGTATTTTAAACGGACTTTTAATTGACGAGGTCTTTTTTGAGCTTGATGAAGTGGGTACAGTAAACAATCAAAACCATAGTGTTCGAAATATTCGAAAATATCCAAGATATAAAGAAAACATAATTGAATTGAATAAAATCTTAAAAAAAAATTGCAATAAAAAACTCGGCTCATTATAGTTACGCCAGATCCGCGGCTCATGAAATTCTGGTGCGATCTTTCAAAGAAAATGGCTATGTTGTTATTGCTGAAAAGCTCTTTGATACTTTGCCAAATAAAAAGTTTTTTTAAAATGCCTTAATGCGCCACAATTTTGATTAAAGTCTCTGCAAAAATGAGCGATAAATAAATTTTAAAGATGAAAATATTAATTTGGAAGGGCATTATCTACAATTCCCTCGAATATTTTAAACTGACACAACAGGGAGGCTTTTTTATGGTCGATTCCAACATTATTGGGTATTATGAAGATAAAATCTATACCCTCAAATATCATTTGAAGATTGACGAGCATTGGAATGTTCAAGGTCTTGATTTAGAATATGAAGTGAATGGCGTTAATAAAAGAATAAAAGGAAATAAAGTTAAAAATGACTGGGAAATAAATGGATCGATTATAATCGATTTTCAGGGTATTGATTATATTGATATCTCCCTCACACCATTTACCAATACACTTCCGATCAATAGTTTGAATCTCGAAGTCGGTGAGAGTACGGATATCAAAGTGCTCTATTTTGATATTCTAAACGACGGCATAAAACCAGTTCATCAGAACTATTCGAAAACGAACATGTTAACCTTTCAATACAAGAATGTTCCGAAAGATTTTGAGGCCGACCTTGAAGTAGATCATTTGGGTTTAGTGGTCAATTATCCGGGGTTATTTACCAAGGTAGCCGAAATTTAGCAAGCATCTTCCGGAGCTCAGAAGAACTTCGATTTATAGTCCCTGCGTTTGCACCGGAAAAGGCGAAATCGTGACGAAGTTTCTAAAAACAATATTCCTTTTAGTGCTGTCTTAGCTATGTAACATAAACAGAGCACAATGAATTTTGATATGATTAAATGTGAGGACCTCGGCCAGGCCATACATATACCAAACACGACGGACGACCATCACGAAGAAACCTGGTTTGTGAAATTTGGCGAGGAAATAATAGGTGTTGGACTTTTTCCAAAACAAAGCTCGAACTGCGTTTTGGCAATCGTTGGCGATAGCTATGACGACAAGAAAATACTGGGCGACATTGATGCACATGATAAAGTGATTATTGAAGGATTGAATATCGCTTTTGAAGGCTACTTAAGATCCATCCGCGGTGATGTAGTCATCGGCGAAAAGCAAGTAGATGATTTCTCGCACAATAATCAAAAGTTGGATTAATACCCTATAAAAAAACTGCTCAACTGTTGAGGCAGTTTTTTTTTATCCTTAGCGAAGTACGCTTGTGCGGCTTTCATTTCCGGAAATGAGCATAACAAGGCAGACACGAGGATGTTAAAATATGCTGAAATAGGTTTATCCTCTAATTTAAGAATTAATGTGGATTTTTTTTGTTTAAACAATTGATATTCTTACAGTCAACCAAGTTTGTGTTCCTACGATATTATGGGCTTTATTTTATAATGTAGAGACAAAATATATCGCTGCTGGGGAGTACAGCTACTCTAGTGTGTCGATTGATCCCCAACTTTGCTGCTTCTTATCCAGTTTTAGATCTTTCAATGAAATAAACATATAACTATACCAACGTGATACTATGATTTCGAGTCCAAAGCAAAATTTGGACTAATTTTTTATTTAAAAATTTTATATATCGTTTTATACATTTATAAAAAAATATTAATATTGTATTTATGTAATACATAATATTGTTGGCATTTTTCATAATCTAACCAATTAGTCTTAAACATCTGCTAACCATTGAAGAACAATTTAATTACCGATATGGAATCGAATCAAGTGGAAAGTCAAATAGAGCACAAAATTTTGCGCTGTCTAAAAGACGGAGATATGCAAGCATTTTCCTTAGTATATAATTTTTACTGGGATGGCCTCTATACCTTTGCTTTACGATTGATGAAGGAAGAATCACTAGCACAAGATGTTTTACATGATGTCTTTACTGAGTTGTGGGCCCGTCATAAAAGATTAAACATCCAATCATCGTTAAAAGATTATTTATTCATTTGTACAAAAAACAGATGTTTTAAACTGCTGGGGAAATTACGTAGGTTAAATGAATTAGAGGAACACCTGTTGTTAGACATAGCTGTTGAGCATGATGAGCTTTCATATAAAGAACTCTCTGATCAGCTTGATGGATTATTAGCGAGACTTCCTACCAAAACAAGAGCAATATTTATCATGAGTCGCGAAGATGATTTATCCTACAAACAAATCGCCAAAAAAATGAACCTTAGTATCAAATCTGTAGAATATCATATATCAAAAGTCTTGAATAAATTACGAAAAGCCTTATAATTATATTCACCTTTTCGTTATTTTGTCATATTAACAAATTAAAATCTTTCAAATTCATCCGTATTATAAGCATATGCCCCTTAACGATAGAGAAGATATAAAAAAACAGACTTTTGATCGTATTCTAACAACGATTAGTAGAAAGAAACGTAAAAAGCGTTTGTTGAATGGGGCTATCCTATTTTTTGTTTTATCTATTTGTTCTGCTAGCTTATACTTTTTTTATTCTCGTTCCATTAATATCTCCCCCCAAAAATCTGAGCATATTTATGCGGATATTACAGCTGGAGATATCACAATTTCAGGGTCAAGGCCCATTTCCCTTGTTGAATGGGAGAATAATAAAAACAAACCTTTCAAAGTCAGTAAAAAGAAAGATATGTTGATTATTGAACCGACAGAATCATCAACCTCCGAATTTGATGATGTTGTTCTGCGCGTTGGGGTTGGTGGATTGTATAAGGTTTTGTTAAAAGATGGAACTATAGTATTTCTTAATTCCAATTCCGAGCTAAGCTACAAAGGTGATTTTTTAAAAAATCGGATTTTAAGTTTAAAAGGGGAAGCCTTTTTTGAGGTTGCAAAGAGACAACAGGCTGGTATTAAACAGGAATTTACTGTTCTGACAGGGAAACAGCGGATAGCTGTATTAGGTACTAAGTTTAATGTTTTGTCTCGTGAAAAGATCGAGCAGACTGTATTAACAGAAGGAAGTATAGCTTTGAGAAGTATGAAATCAGGAAAAAATGAGTTTCTTGTTCCTGGAGAGAGAGCCATGCTGGATGATCAAGGATCTATTGATAAAACAACTGCTATAACCGAAGATTATACATCGTGGAAAGATGGTAATTTGTATTACGAAAATAAAAGCTTGCGCTATATTCTCTCAGATCTCGCTAATATTTATCCGATTCATTTTGATCCCAATAAAGTTCCCAATCGAAATTTTACACTTTTTCTTAAAAGAGATCGCTCGTTTTCTGAGATTTTGGATCTCATAAAAAGATCAGGCAATTTGAACATCACGTTAAAAGGTCATGAATTAATTTTTTAAAAAAATTTTTTAGGGTAATCGCGTTTGGGAGACTCTTTATTGTAAGAATGGGAATAATGCCCCTTTTACAATAAAGCCTAAAAATATGAATAAAAAATTTCACCTGAGAAAAAACAAATTTTGGTTTGTTCGGGACCAATCTGCTTTAACTTTTCTAAAGCGATCGTCAAGAATAGGTACTATCCTTGGTTTAATAGCTCTCCAAAGCCTTCCCTTAGCCAAGGCACAAGAATTAAACCTCAATCTAAAAAATGCAACCTTATCAGAGGTCCTAAAAGAGATACGTAAACAAACGGGATATCAGATTATTTATGATTCGGATATTTTGCAAAACAAAAAATTAATCTCTTATTCTGGTTCCAAATTGGATTTGAGGTTAGTGTTGAAAAAAGCGCTCACGGAGCAGGATCTAGATTTTGTGATTGAAGGTAAAACTATTATTGTTAAACCACAGGAAAGGAATAGTTTCAAAAATATCCCAAATCAAAAATTAGAAAAGATAGAGATTAAAGGTACAGTTTTGAATGCATCGGGAAAACCAATTGCGGGTGTGACTGTGACAGAAAGAGGTACCTCAAATACTGTATTGACAGCAGAAGACGGAACATTTACTTTAAAAGTAGCAAATGAAAAATCTATTTTGGATTTTTCCTATGTGGGGTATGCTTCTTTAAGTGAAAACGCTAGTCGCAACCCAATGCTGTTGACAATGGCCAGTCAGGATAGAGCCTTGGAAGAAGTTGTCGTAGTGGGGTACGGAACTCAAAAGAAGGCAAATTTGACTGGTGCGGTTTCTTCCCTTGATGGTAAAGAGTTAGAGTCAAGACCTGTGCAGAATGTTGGACAGGCGCTGCAGGGCATGATTCCTGGGTTGAATTTACAGACAACTGGATTGGGCGGCGAGCTAAATCAAAATCTAAGCGTCAATATCCGTGGTGCGGGGACGATAGGCGTAGGGTCGAGTTCATCAGTTTTGGTTTTAATTGATGGGATGGAAGGTAATATGAATGCGCTGAATCCTCAGGATATTGAAAATATCACCGTGCTTAAAGATGCAGCAGCTTCTGCTATTTACGGCTCCAGGGCACCTTTTGGAGTTATCCTCATTACAACAAAATCTGGAAAATCGGGGAAGATAACAGCAAATTATAACAATAATATAAGACTGGGCAAGCCAAGAGGGCTACCAACGATGTTAGATTCCAAAACATTTGCTTACTATTTTAATGAAGTCGCAGCAAACGATGGTGAGGGTGCAAAATTTTCGCAGGAGGTATTGGAACGGATTGACGCTTATCAGAAAGGAGAAATAGAAACGACAACTACCCCAAATGCTAGTGACAGATTTCAATACTATACGGGATCTAATGGGAATACAAACTGGTTTAAAGAGTTTTATAGGGACTTTACAACTTCCCATGAACATACGCTCAGTTTGAATGGCGGTACTGAAAAGCTAAATTTTTATAGTTCTGCAAATTACATGGATCAAAATGGTTTGAACAGATTTGCCAATGATAATTTTCAACGATATTCGATAGCTACGAAAATCAATGCAAAGATTAGCGATAAGGTGGACCTCATGTACAATACGCGTTTTGTACGTGAAGACTACGAAAAAGCAAGCCATATGAATGATTTATATTATCATAATATAGCGAGAAGATGGCCTACGATACCTTTGTACGACCCAAATGGAAATTATTCCGAACCAAGTGAAATATTGCAGCTGCAGCAAGGAGGACGTTCAAAATTTCAGAAAGATTTTCTTTATCAGCAGCTACAATTACATTATCAGCCAATCAAAAACTGGAATATAACAGGAAATGTCAATTACCGCATTACGACTCAAAATGACCATGCCGAAATTTTGAAAGCTTATTCAAATGATGCAAAAGGAAACCCGTTTCTCCTTGCAGTAGGATACAATGCTGCGGGGTATACCAATGTGTCTGAATACAATCGCAAAGACGAATATTTCAGTACAAATTTCTTTTCAGATTATTCCTTTGACCTCAACGATGATCATCATTTCAAAATTTTGGCTGGTTTCAATTCAGAGCTCAATAAGTATAGAGATCTCAATGGAAGCATGAGCGATCTGATCACAGATAATATACCGACATTGAATACTGCCACCACCAATCCAAGGGCTTCTGGGGGCTATCAACATTGGGCTACCGCTGGTTTTTTTGGACGATTAAACTATAGCTACAAAGATAGGTATCTTTTTGAGGCTAACGGACGATACGACGGCTCTTCACGTTTTCCAAGAGATTTGCGCTGGAATCTCTTCCCCTCAGTTTCCGCTGGATGGAATGTAGCAAATGAGTCATTTTGGCCTATTAAGGAGCATGTTTCCATGTTTAAGTTACGTGGTTCCTATGGCGAGTTGGGAAACCAATATACGGACAATTGGTATCCTTTTTATGCAACAATGCCAGTAAGTATAGCTAATGGTACCTGGCTTTTGAATGGACAAAAAACAAATACAGCCAGTGCACCTGGGCTTATTGCCTCAACTTTGACCTGGGAGCGTGTATCAAGCTGGAATGTGGGGTTGGATCTGCGGGCACTTTCCAATCGTTTAGGTTTATCTCTTGAAGTCTATCGTCGGAATACATTCGATATGATAGGACCAGCACCAGAACTTCCCGCTATTTTGGGTACAGCTGTGCCGCGATTAAACAATGCCGAGATGAACTCCAGAGGCTTTGAAATTGAGTTAAATTGGAAAGATCATATCGGTAAATTGAATTATAGCGCGCGAGCTGTCCTTTCCGACGACCGTCAGACAGTCACCAAATATCCTAATCCTACAGGTACGTTGAGTACCTGGTACGATGGCCGCAAGAATGGGGAGATCTGGGGATATCAAACTTTAGGAATAGCACAGAGCGCAGAAGAAATGGCTGCACACCTCGCTAATGCCAAACAGTCTTTCGGGACAAACTGGCAAGCTGGGGATATTATGTATGCTGATCTCAACGGGGACGGTCAGGTTAATAATGGAGCCAATACGTTGGCGAACCCAGGGGATCTGGCAATTATAGGAAATTCGGCCCCACGCTATCGTTATAGTTTTGATTTAAATTTCAATTATAGTGGATTCGATTTAGGGATTTTCTTGCAAGGTGTTGGAAAACGCGATTATATGCCCAATGGCCCATATTTTTGGGGGGCGAATGGCGGGATGTGGCAGTCTGCTGGATTTGTTGAGAATATGAACTTCTACCGCGATGAGAATTCCACGATGGTACAGAACGGTGTTTTAGGTGTTAATAAAGATTCCTATTTACCAAGACCTTATTTTAACACCTCAAAAAATCAGCAAACACAAACTAAATATTTGCAGAGCGCCGCTTATTTACGTTTAAAGAATGCTCAATTTGGATATACGTTTTCTCCACAGCTATTGGCCAAGATAGGATTTACCAAAATTCGTATTTATGCATCAGGTGAGAATTTGTTGACTTTTACCAAAATGGCTAAGGTTTTTGATCCGGAAACCGTTGGACTAGGAGGATGGAACGATGGAAAAACATATCCATTTTCGACGACTTATTCTTTTGGCCTTAACTTGAATTTTTAATTAGATATATATGAAAACGACATATTATTTTTCTACAATTTCTTGGTTGTTATCGATGACCGTGCTGTTCACTTTGCATTCCTGTAACAAGTATCTGGACAGGGAACCCTTATCCAATGTAACGCCGCAGGAATATTTAAATACCGAAGCTGATTTAGCCGCATATACGGTTGGACGTTATGCCTTTCCATCCCATTCTGGCTGGGGGCTTGGCACATTTGCCAACGATAACGGTACCGATAACCAGGTGACTTCAAGTTATTCGACTCGTTGGGTTCCGGGAGAATGGCGTGTGCCGAGTTCGGGCGGCGAATGGGATTTTGCTCAGATTAGACAGTTGAACTATTTTCTCGAACAGGTACTTCCAAAATGGAAGAGCGGTAAGTTAACAGGAAATTCAGCAAATATAACTCATTATGTGGGTGAAGCGTATTTTTTGAGAGCGTATGAATATTTTAATAAAGTACAGGCGCTGGGTGATTTTCCGATTGTTAAAAATACACTCAAAGATAATATGGAGGAGCTGACGGCTACTTCCATTCGACAACCTAGAAATATGGTGGTTAGATTTATTCTTTCTGATTTGGATTCGGCAATTACGTTGTTGAACGATGTAGCCCCTGACGGAAAAAACCGTATTTCAAAAAAGGCCGCTTTACTTTTTAAATCTCGTGTAGGGTTATTTGAAGGCTCTTGGCTAAAATACCACAAAGGAACTGCTTTCGTCCCTGGCGGAACTGGCTGGCCGGGCGCAAAATCGCACCCAAATTTTTCGATCAATATCGATAATGAGATCAATTATTTCTTAGAACAGTCGATGACTGCAGCTGCTCAGGTAGCCGATGCAGTCGAACTTGTCGGAAATACAAAGGATGATGGTTATAATTCATCTTCGAACCCCTATTTCAAAATGTTTGGCGACGAGAATCTAAATGGTTACAGCGAAGTACTTTTATGGCGGAGTTATTCAATGCCTTTAGGAATTACGCATGCTGTAAATCACTACATGAACCGTAATGGCGGAAATTCTGGATATTCAAGAGGCCTTGTGGAAAATTTTACGATGAAAAACGGACTGCCTATTTATGTTTCGAACTCCGGTTATGCAGGCGACGATTCCATCAGCCTCGTCAAAAAAAATCGGGATAATCGCTTACAGCTCTTTATGAAAGCACCTGGTGAATTGAGTTATACCAACCAGATTTCTTCGACAGGTGCTGTACAGACAGAGCCGAGACCAGATATTATCGGACTAGCCGAAACAAGGTACGTGACAGGTTATGCCGTGAAAAAAGGAATGAGTTATCTTTTTGCCCAAGCTGAGGGACAGACTGGTACCACAGGCTCAATTATATTTCGTGCTGTTGAGGCTTATTTAAACTATATTGAAGCAAGTTATCTTGCAAAGGGAATGATCGATGCAAAAGCGAATAGTTACTGGACAAAAATCAGAGAAAGAGCAGGTGTAAATACAGATTTTATGGCAACCGTAAATGCGACAGACATGCAAAAGGAAGCTCAAGGTGATTTTGCAGCATATTCTGCTGGGCAGTTACTATCCGACAAACTTCTTTATAATATTAGAAGGGAGCGCCGTTTAGAACTAGTTGCTGAGGGATTTAGATTTAATGATCTTAGGCGTTGGCGGGCGTTGGATCAATTGGCAAGCAATCCATACATTATTGAAGGGATGAGACTGTGGGGGCCTATGCAAGACTGGTACAAAGATAAAGGTGTATCGACTTTAATCGTACCCGGCACAGCAGGAAAAACCGCAAATGTGTCCTCACCACAGGAAAGTCAATATTTAAGACCCTATCGGATTAATCTTTCGGCTAACAATCTTGTTCTAAAAGGCTATAGCTGGACCAGTGCCCACTATTTGTCTCCTATAGCCATAAGTCATTTGAGCATAACTTCAACAGATGGTAGCCCAGCTGGTTCAATTATTTATCAAAATCCGAATTGGCCTTTAGTTGCCAATCAGGGAGCCAATCAATAATTGGTCGGAACCTTTACGAAAACTTTGAAGATAAGATAGTTCGGAGATTATTCCGGCTATCTTATTTTTGTCAGATAAATATCAAATGAAGAAAATTAATACAATTACATTACTGTTATTGGCAGCGGTTTTTCATGCTTCGGCTCAAAATATGATTGCATTACAACCCGGAGAATCAGAATCTGCTATTGTAACCAAAGCTGCCAACGTGATACCGACCCAAAGACAGCTTGATTGGCAAAAGCTGGAAGTGACCGGATTTCTCCATTTTGGGATCAATACCTTCACAAATAAGGAATGGGGTGAAGGGAAAGACGATCCAAAATTATTTAATCCGACGCAATTAGATGCAGAACAATGGGTTAGGACAGCAAAGGAAGGTGGAATCAAACTTTTGATTCTTACGGCGAAGCATCACGATGGCTTCTGCCTCTGGCAAACGAATACAACAGACTATTCGGTTAAAAATTCTCCTTACAAAAAGGGAAAAGGAGATATTTTTGGCGAACTTGCTGCGGCCTGTAAAAAATACGATATGAAGTTGGGGGTATATCTTTCCCCTTGGGATCGACATGAAGCTTCTTATGGGTCAGAAGCTTATAATGATTTTTTTGTTGCCCAATTGAGCGAATTACTGACCCGATATGGTCAGATTGATGAAGTTTGGTTTGATGGTGCTAACGGAGAGGGACCTAACGGTAAAAAGCAGGAATACGATTGGAATCGTTATTATCAGGTTATACGTGAAAAACAACCTGAGGCCGTTATCGCAGTTATGGGACCCGATGTAAGATGGGTCGGTACAGAAACGGGGTATGGACGGGACACAGAATGGTCAGTTGTACCGGCTAGTAATCTAGCACAAAATCAGATAGCTGCAGGATCGCAACAGCAGATGAATATTAAACCGGCCGGAGATATGCGTAATAAAGATCTTGGGAGCAGAGAAAGGATCAAAGAGGCAAAAGGGCTGGTATGGTACCCAGCGGAAACTGATGTTTCTATACGCCCGGGATGGTTCTATCACGAGGAAGAGGATAACAAAGTCAAAAGCCCGGGTAAGTTGATGGATATTTATTTTAATTCGGTAGGGAAAAATGGTGTCTTGTTGCTTAATATTCCACCAACAACTGCAGGTTTGATTCATTCGGTAGATGCTGCAAATTTAAAAAAGTGGAATGACTGGCGCACAGCATTGTTTTCGAAAAATCTTTTAAGCAAAGCTAAACTCCATACTGCAGGCCTCGTTTTAAAAAAATGGAAAAAAATGCCATTTTGGACGACGAAAGATGAAAAAAACAGCATAGCAACTTTTGAATATACCCTACCTAAAGCAACCGCGTTCAACGTTCTTTCCTTACAGGAAACCATCGCTTTAGGGCAACGTGTCGAGCGATTTAATTTGGAGATCTGGCAAGATGGAGTCTGGAGAGAAGTGTCGAAAGGAACTACTATCGGTAACAAACGTTTATTGACTTTTCCGACAGTTAGTGCCCAGAGATTAAGAATCAACATTTTACAATCTCGCCTAAACCCGCAAATAGAACAGCTGGGACTCTATTTCAATGAAAAAGGAGCATTTGAATAGCACATTATGATTTCAGCTTTAATTCCAATCACAAAAGATCTGAATAATTTTATTATGTTATACATAAGTTGTATTTTCGGATCTTCAATTTGTTTTTATGAACAAACTCAACCTTAAAATGCTATAGATGCAAAAAGAATCTAAATCTTATTTATCCATTTTTTCAACCCGAGGACTGAAATTTATACTATGTGCAATAATATCTATTGGACCAAATACTTTATTTGCTCAGGAACGAATAGTAACCATGCTCGAGGATGGATGGAAATTTACAAAACATGATCAGCCAAACTTCGCTGATATCGGATTGATTACAAGCGAATGGCAGACTGTTCGTGTTCCGCATGATTGGGCAATTTATGGCCCATTTAGTGCCAACAATGATAAGCAGCATATGGCTATTGCTCAAGATGGACAAAAGGAAGCATTGGAACATGCAGGTCGGACTGGTGGACTTCCGTTTGTAGGCGTTGGCTGGTATCGTAAAGAATTTGAATTGCCACAAAACGTTCAAAATAAGCGCACGGTTTTACAGTTTGATGGTGCTATGAGCAATGCTGTCGTTTTTGTGAATGGGAAAAAGGTCGGCAATTGGCCTTATGGCTATAATAGTTTTTATTTTGACGTTTCCGAGTATGTGAGTCCGGGTCAAAATTTGGTCGCGGTAAGATTAGAAAATAAGTCTGAGTCATCCCGCTGGTACCCTGGCGCAGGATTATATCGAAATGTTCGATTGGAGATCACTGAAAAAACAAGTATTGCACATTGGGGCACCTATATTACGACGCCTGAGATCACAAAGGATTTCGCGCGAATTCAGGTTCGGACTGATTTAGCCGGTATAGATCTGTCGAAAGATTCTCTTTCCTTAGAAACTATTCTTATCGATAGCCATGGACGCATCGTGGCGAAGAAGAATGATCAGATAGGCAACTACCAGATCCAGCAGATGCAACAGGAATTGTTCGTTGAGAAACCACAATTGTGGGAATTGCAATCCCCCAATTTATATAAAGCTGTCAGCAAGCTCTATCAGAACGGCAAATTAATCGATAAATATCAAACCGTATTTGGAATCAGAAGCATTGCTATGGTACCCAATAAAGGGTTTTATTTGAATGGAAAGCTGACCGTATTTAAAGGAGTGTGTTTGCATCATGATTTGGGGCCTTTGGGAGCAGCTGTGAATGATGCCGCTATTAGGCGGCAGTTACGAATAATGAAAGATATGGGCGTTAATGCCATTCGCACTTCCCATAATATGCCGGCTCCGGAGCTGGTGCAAGCCTGTGACGAAATGGGTATTATGCTAATGGCGGAAAGTTTTGATGAATGGAAAATTCCCAAAATGAAGAATGGGTACAATCAATATTTTAACGATTGGGCCGAAAAAGATCTTGTAAATCTGATACGGCATTACCGCAATAATCCAAGCGTTGTGATGTGGTGTATTGGAAATGAAGTACCCGAACAAGGAAGTCCTGACGGATCTAAGGTCGCGAGATATCTGCAAGATATTTGCCATCGTGAGGATCCATCTCGCCCAGTTACCCAGGGGATGGACAACCCTGATGCGGTTATAAATAGTAGCTTTGCCTCAACGATGGATGTTGCAGGCTTTAATTATCGTCCATTTAAATACCCCGAAGCCTATAAAAAGTTACAACAGCAGTTAATTCTTGGTACTGAAACTGCGTCTACTTTGAGTTCTAGAGGTGTTTATAAATTTCCCGTTGAACGAAAATCGATGGCAAAATATGACGACCATCAGGCTTCGAGTTATGATGTAGAGCATTGTTCCTGGTCGGATTTGCCTGAAGATAACTTTATTCAGCATGACGATCTACCTTACGCAATAGGTGAATTTGTCTGGACAGGGTTCGATTATTTGGGCGAACCGACACCCTACTATACAGATTGGCCAAGTCATAGTTCTTTGTTCGGTATTGTAGATCTTGCCGGTATCCCTAAAGATCGATATTATCTTTATCGTAGCCATTGGAACCAGGAATTGCATACACTTCATATTCTTCCTCATTGGAACTGGAAGGGACGCGAAGGACAGAAAACGCCAATTTTTGTCTATACAGATTACCCTGCAGCGGAAATTTTTATCAATGGAAAAAGTCAAGGAGTAAAAAAGAAAGATTTTGATGTTACCTTGGTAAATTCTAACGATAAAAAGGCACAAAATGATTTTATGCGTCAAAAGCGCTATCGTTTGATGTGGATGGATACTAAATACGAACCGGGTACGGTTACGGTAGTTGCCTATGATTCTTTAGGAAATATAGCTGCAAGAGATAGTGTAAAGACGGCAGGTAAGTTATATACTGTACGTTTAGACGTTGATCGGAAACAATTGAAAGCAAATGGAAAAGATATTGCTTTTATCACAGCTACGCTGGTTGATAAACAGGGGAATATAGTGACAGGCGAAGACCGAGAATTAAAATTCAAGGTAAAAGGGCAGGGGGCTTTTAAGGCTGTGGCGAATGGAGATCCAACAAGTTTGGAATCATTTCAGAAGCCTTTCATGAAGTGCTTTAATGGTCAATTGGTTTTTCTTGTTGAAAGCAGAGACTCTGTTGGGGAAATTATAGCAGAAGTAGAAGGAAAAGGATTGAAGAAAGCAAGCGTCAAATTAACGGTGAAGTAAAAGATATGTTTCATCCTATAATGCTGTACAATCAGATAATATAGGTGTGTGTATAGATGGAATTTGCTTGTGGGGCACGATAATCTCATAAAGGTCTATTAAATATTGTAGAGAATTATTTGGCCTAATTAATGCATCAATTAATTATGTTTAAAAAAATGCTTTTGATACAACCTTTTTAATATCTTTGGTGAGTAACTTCATTTTATGAAAAGAGCTATTTTTTACCATTGTGCTCAGCTATTTTTCTTAATTCTAATTTTATTAATTGGAGGATGTTCCAAGAAGGAGAATATTGCGAGCAAAACCGATGAATATATTGATCAGGCAGAAATATTAAATCCTTTGAATCTTGTTGTAAGTGCTGCAAACAAAGATTTAATAGAGTTATCTTGGGATAAGGTGAACAGTTCGCATTTTAAGCCAGTATCCTATGCGATATATGTCGATAATAAGCTTGTAGCGAAGGATCTTAGTATAACAAAATACAGCTTAATTAATTTGCTTGGCGATACAAATTATAAGATCCGTGTAATTGCGAGTTCCCAAACGGGAATAACACAAGAACAAAGCATAGATGCAAGAACTGTTGGAGGCAGCACAACTAACGGAAGTACTTATGTTGAATACAAAATTCAAACGCAATCACGTATAACGGGCAATAATAGCATCCGTCTTCTGGAAGATGGTGGACATTTAATCTGTACATTTTTGCAGCATGAGGGGGGAGAAACAAATTTTAAACTGATTGTATATCGTACAAATAATAAAGGCCAGATTATATGGTATCGCTTGATCCAGGATCTAAATTATTATGATTTACCACCACATGTAGTGTTGCCTTCTAAGCAAGATGAAGCTTTCATTATTGTTAAACACGATATTTATGTCATTGATCAGACGAATGGTAAACTGAAACTGGAGAAGCCCGTTTCGATAGATTTGTCTCCGAATGATTACGTTTCATCAGTTCAGTTTGACGCGTCACATAACATGATCATGGGTACAGGTGGGGGAGAGCTGTTAAAGGTTACTACCAGCGACTTTAAAGTTGTTTGGAAACGTAAAAATAGCTCCGTTGGCATTTCTTCAATTCAGTTAGACAATGCGCAACAGATCTATTATAGTTTGCTTGATTCTGAAGCATCAAAAATTAAGGTGCAAAAAACAGATCGGGACGGTAATGTGCTGGCTACTTTTGAGTTTGATGGAAAGCTTCCTGGCGATTACGAACGTCAATACCATATGCCTATTTTACTGAAAGATAAAAATGATATTTTTTATCTCTGGGGTTTTGACTTCTATTCCTATTCGTTAAGGTATGTCAAATTTGATAAGAATGGCAATGTCAAGGCAAAATTGGGTGAGTACGTCAATTTAAAGCCAGCAGGAGCTTTTTTTGATAATGATAACAATATTGTGGTCTATGGACAGCAAGAAGGTGGTGGAATATCCACTTATGGTACTATAAATAAGTATGACAGTGATCTGAAGCTCTTATCGACTTTACAATATCCTAATTTGGAGATGCATATGTTTAAAAATATGACCCAGAATGTCGATAATTCATACAACCTGTTTTTCTATTATATACAAACCTGGTCCTATGAAAATTTGAATTTCATTTATATTAAAACAAAATCAAATGGGCAACTTTAACAAATACCTTTGTCTACTGGGGCTTGTTTTTCTTATGTCGGCCTGTAAAACTGAAAAAAATGAGGTTTTTCCAAGGATTATTAATGAGGCCATCACTAGTGTCCGGGATAAAGAAATTTCAATGACCTATCAGATTTCCAGTCTAGGATATACAAAATCGGGCGTCAGGTACTATAAAAAAGATAATCCCAGTCAAGGAAAAAGTGTTGAAGCTGTTCGTGAAGGCGATATGTTTCGACTCACATTGAATGAACTGGATTCCGAATCTACTTATATTTTGGTGCCTTACATCGAGTATAATGGCAACACAATAGAATCTGAGCGTAAAACTGAAATAACCACAACTGCTCCATTCCCAGAAGATTTTACGCTCTTTTGGCCAAATACAGAGGCAGAGTATGATGAAAGGGGCCAGTTTAGGACTGTGGTTGAAGGGAAGAATCTTAATAATATTAATCTGAGAGATATTAAATTTCTATTTGGAATGGACACGCTTCACATGAACTATCCCATTGCAACGAAAAATGGAACCTATCAGATCAGTCTAACGGGTTATTATCCGTATCGAGACGGAAATTATATGTTGCGCGTGATTTATAAAGAGAAAGAGATCATTGGTCAGGCTATTGATTTTATTTATAAGGGAAATACATTGGCCATAGGACTGAAAAAGACGAACTGGAGAACTAATTATCCTTCGATCTGCAATGACCAAATCTATTATTTTTGGAACAATTCTGTTTCACATTTTGATCCTGAAACGAGCCGGTTGCAGAATATTGCTCATATTCCCGATACGATGGGGGTTATTCCGCCAAAGTCCGTATCCATTGGAAATCGAATATTTTTTCTTGCACTTCCAGTTAGCCATATTTTGCCTTCGCTAGAGCCGGACCTTTTCAATGGTTATGAGTTGTTTTGTCAAGCTTTTGACATTGAAAAACGCGAATTTTCAAAGTACTATTTTAGCCGGCCCCAACTTAAAGAATCGCACGGTTATAGTAATCATAGTATCTTTGTGCACAATAATGCGGTCTACCAAACGTATACACTTACAGTGAATTCTCGTGGAATAAAGAATATTGTCGCCAAATATAACCCGACAAAAGATAAATTTGAGGAGATCGCCACTTTCGATACTAATTTTTCCAGTGAATGCTTTGTCTCAGTTAAAGGCAGATTATATGCACTTGGAGTTTCAAATGTATTTGACCAAGGTTTCAATATCGGGTATACCTTAACGATATATGCTGTTGACGCGAACACATTTAAACTTACAGAATTATATCGTGTCGGAACAACAAATCAAACCTATCCTTATGCGCCAGTAGGTGCCATAAATTTTAATGGTGATATATTACTGGCATTGGACGTCAATAATTTTATGATGTACAACATAGTAAAAAACACGCTAAGTCCTATCTATTTAAGTATTAATGGAAATCATATGTATTTTGGCGGAATGTTCACTTATAAAGACAAGTATTACCTCAATGCTGATATTAACTTTTTAGAAGGCTCAATTTATGAAATGTCTATCCAATAACAACTGTATATGCTGGTTTATAGGAGTTTTATTAGTCCTTATGAGCTCCTGCAAAAAGGAAACCGTATATAACGAAATAGATGCTTTTGCAGATATTCAAAATAAAGTTACTTTAGATAAAGGCCAGTACATACTGTCTTTTACACTTGCTTCGTATCCATATAGTAAAGTTGAAGTATATGTACACGATGATCTTGCTGTTATGTACAAACAGACCGGAGGAAAAATCTACAATGCCGTGAGTCAAAATAACAATAAGTATAGTGTGTTCTTTTCCCCTTTAGAAAAATCGAAAAAATACTATTATCAACTGATTGTTAACGACAGCAACGGGAATTCAGTACGTTCAGCAATATTTAATTTTACAACTCAACCTTAATATCCATGTATAATAAGTCTACATTATTTTGGTGTTCATTTCTTTGTGTTTTTTTTGAAAGCTTTTTATTTGTAGCCTGTTCAAAGAAGGAATACCAGGATGTACTGAAAACAGTATATGAACCTAAGGCCGAGCCCACTGAACTATATGACGAATTCACCGTCCAGCTAAAGGGTAGCGCCTTACAAAAAGGGGAAACAGGTACATGGAGTATAACAAAAGGAACTGTAGTGGAAGATTATGTGAAAATCGACGACCCTAATAACCCTAATTCGTTTTTTAGGGGAGTGCCTGGAGAGGAATATATCCTTACCTGGACGGTAAAAGGTAGCGGTAATAGTAATACGGCCACAGTCGATGTTAAAATACCCGAGTTACATATCGATATTAAAGAAAACACACCTTCATCCTTTAAGACGATACTTCACTTTGCCGTGGATCCGAAATATAAAGGTAAATGGTCTTTCGATAAAGCTTATGGTCATCTACATAGCACATACCACGATGGTTGGGCCAGACCGGTAGAAGAAAATCCAACCATTGAATTGCATGGTTATTCCAATACCAGCTATCAAGTTACCTATACGATGACTTATGCTGGGAAAAATTATCAGTTTACCAAAAAGGTACAGACTGGCGAATATCAAGAAGACGAGGCATTAAATGAATTGCAAATGGGGCGCGGTGGGCGTGTTGTTGAAGATAAGGATGGACATATTATTGAAATGAATATGCAGGCTTCAGGTATAGCACATCGTTTTAATGACCCGGGCTCTTTTCCTGCGCTTAAGGCATTTAAATATCTAAGGAAGCTTATTTTAGGTGGATCTTCATTGAAAGATGTTCCGACTATTTTTGGCGATCATTATCTTGCCCTTGAAGAACTTAGTCTAGACAGAGTTGGCTATTATCTTACTATTCCTGATAATTTTGGCAATCTGACCAAACTGAAATCATTTCACCTGACACCGATGCGAACCCCCGATTTGGGATATACCGTGGTATTGCCAAAAACTTTTGGAAATTTAAAGTCGCTCGAAACCCTTATTATGCGGTATGTCGGCGATGTAGACTTCAACGGCACGTTGGGTAAACTGGTCAATTTAAAACACCTCGATTGCTTTGTTACCCAGCTTCCTTCAGATTTTGGAAACTTGACCAAACTGGTGTCTACGGAAGTTCTCGCGCAACAGGCTTATATCCCATCAAGTTTGAGTCAATGCCGTAATTTGAGGTTTGCACGTTTTAGTTTTGTTTATCCGGGATCATCACCAGTTACCTTGCCTTCGGATATCGATAATTTGACTAAGTTGGACACGCTTGAAATTTACGGAGAAAGTAGGCTTCAGCAACTGCCACAATCTTTTGGTAACCTCAAGAGCTTAAAACAACTTTGGATTCAAGGAGAAAGCTTGCAATCTATTCCTGATAATATTGGGAACTTGTCTAATCTTAGATTCTGGTTAGTGGGCGGTAATTTTAAAACTTTACCGGCTTCGATAGGTAACCTTAAAAAATTAGAAGATCTTTGGCTATCCCCTTCTGTAGAGAAGCTTCCAGATGAGTTCGGCGGATTAAGTAGTTTATCCTATCTGAATATGGAGAATAGTAGACTGACAACTCTACCGGAAACATTCGGAAAACTTAAGAGCCTGAAGGAAATCAATGCAAGGGCATCTTCGATTACTGATTTTCCAAGCAGTTTTGGACAATTGGACGGTCTGCTAAAACTGGATTTCAATTATAGCAAGCTCAAGAAATTTCCTGTAGAGATTTGTGCTTTGAAGGCCGTGAATAACGTTATTTTGAACGGTACAAATTTGGGTCGACTTCCCGATGAAATTTATTCCATGCGCTCAGGTGTGATTTTTACGCTATATCAATGTTTGAATATGGACTATGATCAATTAAAGGAAATCACTGCGAAAAGAGATGGTCTTGTATTTTATTACTGATAAGCGGATCATGATTGCCTGTAAATATGTTAATTTTTAAGGCATGGCCCACAGGAAGTAAACATAAAGTCCGATAGCACAGGATGCTCCAGATGAATGTTTACAGAATATTTTTGGACGGAAACAAAGGGGTATAACGTAATACTATTCAAGCTTAATGAAGTTTCAAAAATTTCTTTTCGGACGATCAATTTTGGGTAAATTCCAAAAGAATAGAATAAAATGATAAAGGAGCTGACCGCATGATCATCCTTTTTTTTGGAAGTATTATAAGGATAGCGAATGCGAGAAAAAAAAGAATTGTAATAACCGGAAAAACAAACGGTACTAGGCCATCAAAATTCACACAAAGCCCAAAAACTGTTAAAAATAAAATTGGTAATACGATTAGTATTATTGAAAAGTTTTATGGAGTCCAGTACTTTTTATAATACTCTAGCTGCGATTTTACATCGGGATCTTTCCCCTTTAATTTCCTATAATAACTTGTTAATATGATGCCAGACATGTCGTCAGGATGCCTTATTCCCCGTTTAGTCAAATATGCGGAGAGCCTTGAACCTCCCCAGAGGCCCCAATTATTTCTCATCCACATTCCAAATCCGAAATGTGAGCCGGCCATAAACTCTGACTCTGTCATTTCTCTTATTTTATTTTTGGTGCTATCATCCCAGAACGAGTCTATTTGGACAAAACAATCGTCAAGGTTTTTCGGGATATAAATACCGGCAATTGTGTCCGCATTCATCCGCTGTCTGATTTCCTTTTTCAATTTGTTTTCCTTCAGTTTGAATGCCTTCAGGAGAGAATCTTCTTTTACATAACCTGCTGAGAGTAGCTGTTTATAGTATTCCAAAATCACATCTTTTTTAAAGTTGTGGATTCCTTTATTATTTAAATATGTAAATAATGGAGATTTTCCAGTCGAAAGGAGCGAGTCAATCAATTCAAATTCACTTTCAAGTTCATTGTCGGTTAATTCACTTAACTCTACCTCATCACTATATTTGATTACGTTTTTTAGGCTATCCGAAACGTTAAGATTTAAGAATGAGGCTGTTTCTTTCAGATTTCTAGGAAGGGAGTTTTGAGCAGAAGCAGAGGGCAGTGACCAAACAACTGATATAAGTGCAAGCAATATAAATCTTAGGGTGGTCATATTATTGGTGTAAAGCAGTTTTAAATTCAACTAATTAGATCTAAATAATTCTTGAACTAATTTAAGAATTTATTCTTTTCTAACAGCTGTCAACTTAGGTAACGTTGCACAAGAAATGTAATATGCTTTCAAACAGTTATAAGACTTAAGTGATCAATTTAATATTAATGAATAAGATTATCGAAAATGGCTGGCAGCCTGTTCAATATTGAACGGCTAGTGTTCAATAACGGTCAGTATTAAGAAAGAAATTCGTTCGTAGTGTATTGGCAAATAGCGTGTTAAATTTATTGGCAAACTATTTGGAATCCCCATTCAAGTACAAAATAAATAAAAGATGGTAAAGCCTATTTCCAATATGTTCGAAAAAACTTCTAAATATGTATTGATTATCCTATTCAGTTTATCATTTATGCTTACCTATGGGCAGCGTAACGAAATTATGGATAAGCCAAAAGTTGATGAGCGTATCGAGCTTCTGAGTATTGTGTTTAGACTTGCTGGCAATCAAGAGTATAGCTCAGCTATTTTTAAGCGCTACGTTGATCGAATCAATGAACACTATGGTCCTTTTAAAGAACACGAATTGATCACTTTTGTCAATAAGATTAAAAATGAAAATGGCATAGGCTACGATGCAGTGATGAGTATGGCCATACATCTTGATGATAAGTTCAATCTTAAGCAAAAAAATATCAACGAAACCCTGGACAAAAGGTGGAGTAGAGCTAATGCTCTTCAATTCGCAACACTGTTAAAGAAGTTTTACAAAGACAGTAATAGCAAAGGATTTTTTCAGGATAACCAGGCACTGTACAATGAGGTACAAAAGCGCTTTCTTCCAATTTATGAACATATTGAATTGGACTGGTACCCTAAATTCTATGGTAAGAAACCATCCGAAAAGTTTTTGATTGTGAATGGTTTGGGAAATGGCGGCGGTAACTATGGGGTAGCCATTAAAAATCCACAGGGTCTTAAGGAAGTCTACGCTATTATGGGGACATGGAGTATGGATAGTCTTGGCATGGCTGAATTTCCTTTACAGAGCTATTTCCCTACATTACTTCACGAGTTTAACCACTCCTTTGTTAATTATTTATTGGAAAAAGACACGACAATTTTTAGAGACAGCGGCGAAAAATTATATAGCCTTGTAAAGGAGAAAATGAACCGGCAGGCATACGGTAGCTGGCAAACGATGTTGAACGAGGCATTGGTTCGAGCTGCGGTTATCAAATATCAAAAAGATCATAATTTCAGCTTCGAAGAGATTTCAAAGGAAACCAATGGACAGCTAGATAGGGGATTTCTTTGGATTGAGAAACTTGTTGATGAACTTGAACACTTTGATCGTCAGCGAGACTTATATCCTACTTTAGAGAGCTATATGCCTGTACTTGCCAAAGCTTATCGATCTTACGCTGCAGATATTTCTTCTTTAGATGCAGCTTTTGAAGAAAGAAGACCAAAAATCATTTCTTTTGAGGGAATTCAGGATGGACAAACCAATGTCAACAACACCTTAAGGGAGCTGAAGATAAATTTCGACAGGCCCTTATTGGGACAGGGACGGTCATTTAGGGGGATTTCCAAAGAAGGTTTTCCGCTGATAAAAGGACATCGTTATTCTTCAGATAAGAAATCTGTTATCATTGATTGGGAGTTAGAACCAAACAAAACCTATGAAATTATCATTACAGGAAATGCATTCCGTACTGCAGATGGGATACCGATGAAAGATCATTATCTAAAATTTAGTACAAAGTAATTTACTGTAATGGACAATATTTGACCATATACATAATCAATTGTGGCAAAGGTAACTCACATTATCGTTGTGAGAGTTAAATAGGTTCATTCCATTGAGGTATACCGACAAACATATCATTTACAAATTTTTCTGTATACCGCTGCATTCCAGCTTCCTCCTTATCAAAGTAGGTCTTTATTTTTGAGCATACTTTAGGGTTGGAGCATAACTTGACGCGGAAGTTTTCGATCCATTCGGCCCGTATAACAATCGTAATTAATTTTTTTTGTGTCTCTGGACAAGCCGATTACAGTGATAGCTTGGCACATCCCAGCATACCAATCGATAATATACACTTTGGTGCCCGGGCTAAACTGTTTAGAGCCTTTGTGGGTTTCCATTTTCCCTTCACCATAACTAATTTCCTGTTTGATATTAGCTACTAATGTCGATAATGGTATAGGTTCTAAATGATCCATATTTATTCAGCGCTATTTTAATTAAAATATTTTCGCAACTAGCTTCATGATATCGCTTTACTGGTTTTTGAATTTACAAAACAGGATGTAAGAAATAGAACCGCATATATCACGCATTGCATCTCGTTGGTGGTCCGATATAAAGTTCGCTAATGAACATTAGTTATATCGATCCGTTAAACTATCATAAGTGAGATTGGGAAGAAGGCCTTATTAATTATAGAAATGGATAAGACATTTAGGGATTCATTTCCGTTTGGATCCGAAAAATCCTCCCTATGATCTCATCAATTGCCTTTATTTTTTGATTGGGACAATCGAAACAGCATAACCACCGCCTGCGGCACAATGTTGAACGATCGTGTCCTTTTTCGTTACTCTTGTAGTTTTTATTGTATACGCTTGTGGTTTTGTCTTATAGTTTGCGTCTGACGCATCAGCATAAATAGTTGCCAAATAGGTCTTTCCTTCATCCAGAAAATCAAATTTTATCTTCGATGTTCTGCTGGAATTTCCATTTACACTTCCTAAAAACCATTTTTCTGTATTTTTTTCTTTACGGGCAACGGTAATATATTGACCAGGTTCAGCCTCTAAATATTTACTGTCATCCCAATCCAGCCCGACATCTTTAATAAATTGAAAAGCATCTGGAAAACGATCATAATTTTCCGGAAAATCTGCTGCCATCTGCAAAGGGCTATACATCGTTACATATAGCGCCAATTGGTTGGCCAACGTACTATTCACATGGGCGCCATTGGCGAGGTTCATTTCAAAAATACCGGGGGTATAATCCATTGGACCGCCAATAAGTCTTGTGAAAGGCAAGATAGTTACATGATTGGGCTTTATGCCACCAAATGCATGGTATTCTGTACCTCTAGCAGATTCATTGCCTATCAAATTTGGCCAGGTACGTGCTACACCCGTCGGACGTACAGCTTCGTGCTGATTAACCATAATTTGGTAGGAAGCTGCTTTTTCTACAGCATACTGAAAATGGTTATTTGTCCATTGGCTATAGTGGTGTTCACCCAATGGAAGAATATTTCCTACATACCCACTTTTTACAGCATCATAACCCAATTGGTTCATCAGCCTATAGGCTGTATCGATATGTCGCTCATAGTTGCGGATAGATCCGGATGTCTCATGATGCATAATCAGTTTCACACCTTTGGCGTGTGCATAATCGTTTAATCCTTTGAGATCAAAATCAGGATAAGGCGTGACAAAATCAAAGACATAATCTTTATCATTGCCAAACCAATCTTCCCATCCGATATTCCATCCTTCAACCAAAACACCCTCAAAACCATGCTTCGCAGCAAAATCTATATACTTTTTAACGTTTGCTGTTGTCGCGCCATGGGTACCATTTGGTTTTGCCATACTGAAATCTGTTATTCCCAACTGGACAGACGGAAATTCATTTGTATAGGACCAACTACTCTTACCGGAAATCATTTCCCACCACACGCCTACATATTTTGTAGGCTTTATCCAGGAAGTATTTTGTATTTTGCTTGGCTCATTCAAATTATAGGTCATCTTAGACGCCAATATATCTCTTGCATCATCACTTACGATAATTGTTCTCCAAGGTGAGGTAGCGGGTGCTTGCATTTTACCCTTATCGCCATGTGAATCTGGCGTAAGCCAAGATTCAAAAACAAAATTTTTGTCATCCAAATTGAGGTGCATCGTCGAGTAATTCAGACAGCTTGCTTCATGTAAATTGATGTAAACACCTTCATTGGTTTTTAGCATCAACGAGGTCTGTACCCCCGTTGGCGAGAAGGAGGTTTGAGAGACGTTGCCGCCTTCGTAAGCGCTTCCCATCAAACCCCTTATTTCAGATAGTTTAGATGTGGTATAATTATATTCCTGGGTGTCATAATCGCCAGGAATCCAATAAGCGGTATGGTCACCAGTCATGGCAAACTGGCTACGTTCCTCTTTAATAGTGAAGTAATTTAGGTTTTTCTGCAGTGGAAATTCATACCGAAAACCGAGACCATCATCAAATAAACGAAAACGGATAATAATTTGGCGCTCTGTTTGTTTTTGGTTTAATGTGACAGCGAGTTCATTATAATGGTTTCTTACATTTTTAGTTTCTCCCCATACCGGTTGCCATGTTTCATCGAAAGTGCTGGTCTTTGAATCGGAGATTTCAAAATTGCTATAAAGCGAGCTCTTCTTTTTTATCTGGGTTTCACCATCCGTTTGTCCCTTTAAGTTTAATTCTTCATCCGGTTTGAGCTTGAGTTCCAATCCCAGATTGCTGGTCTTGATTACCACGTTGTTTTTAAACTTTAATTCGTAGGTTGGCGTACCTTCTTTTGTCAATCCAAAGGCCAGTTCAAATCTTCCATTGGGCGATTTTATCTGTTGCCCCCGTGCTACGATCCCGTTACAGCAAAAGACGACAAATAAAAGAAAAATTGATTTTTTCATCATTTCTATTTTAGCATATATATTAAAATTCAGTATTGTTATGAGCTTTGGATTACTTCGTTAATCGCAAAACTGTTACACCATGTGGTGGAATATTCTCAAGATAGGAACTCATTGTCCCCAGGTCTTCATGTTTCCATAAATCCCTTACCCGCCAATGGCTGCCAGATAAATCTGTAAAATTCAATCCTCTGGTTTGATAGTTACTCTCTCTATTAAAAAGGGCTATGACCCAATCACCATTGGTCAACTGACCTTTCCAGATCTGGCTTTTTGGATCTTTCGGATCGTTGGTTAAGGGTTTTCCGACAAATCCATCTTCTCTTAAAGCAAGTAGTTCCCTATTTTGGTAAAGCCAAAGATTTTTACCGATGGAATTATAACGGTCTCCAATTGTGACAGCGCCGCCAGAAATAAAGCAGGCTGAGATGACACTCTTCTTTTCATGATCATTGGAAAAAGTATTAATCCGAAGAAAATCAGCATCCAGTATCATCTTTCCTCTGCCTGAAATGTTAGACCAATAGGTCAGACCATCCATGCCATTTGCATATTGTGACCATCCAACACGTTTGATTCCACGTTCATTGTCGCTCCATCGCCACCATTTGCCATCTCCAACATCGTCGTTGACGCGGATCATGTGTCCGTATTTTTGCTCTACCTGCGCATCATTATAGAGATGTGGCATCACCAGACTTAAGAAAATTCCATTTTTATCGCAGGCTTCACGCATCCACCGAAGAGCTTTCTCGTAGTACGCCGCCGGACGTACTGGACCTACTGTCCCCATATTCCTATCTTTTCCATCTTCAAACCAGGAAAGAAAATCTACGCGTAGATAGCGCACACCCATATCCGCATAGTATTGAATATATCCTTTGACATATTCTTCGGCTCCCGGTTTGTCAACTTGTACCCACTTAAACCAGGTGGCCTGTTCATCTTCTTTCATGATGCTGGAAAGGGGAATATTCGTTCCTTTAATTTTTACACCAGCATCAGCAGCCAATTTGATTACCCATAGGGGGTTGTTGTATATTCCCAAAGTCATCCCTCTACCTTTCAGGTTATCGGACCACCAGGCGTAGTCGTGCTTCCATTTGGACGAGTGGGTTGTACGATAACCATCGGCGTTGTATTTAAAGTCGTCGCCCCAGCCGTCGATACAGACCATCTTGTAACCTAAAGATTTTAGGTTGTTGTCAATCCAGTTGATATTCTTTTCCCATTCATCTTCAGGAATATAACCATCCGTTTCGAAGTTATATTCGTAAGGGCTCCAATATAGTGGGCCGACGAACGGATTTTGCAAACTGTCTGGATGAATTATCTTTGTGGTTATATCATTTGAAGGAGTTTTTGAACATGCTGTCATAAACAGCATGTTCAAAAATACAAGTGGTGTAGCGAGTTGATGAAATCGTCTCATATGGCCTAATTTTTGACAATTGAAATTGTTTCGTAAAGCTGGTTGAAGGTAATTTTATACGTTCCAGCTTCGGTAATTTTCCATTTGTTGTCGATTTTACCCTCAGCGATAATTATTGCATCTTTTCCTGTTGTTCCTTCTCCATTGGTTGGTGGCATGAAGAAATCTCCGTCCCAGCTTCCGGTTGCGGTTGGGATCTTAAATTCGCCCACTTTTAATGAGCCTGTATAAGTAAACTCATAAGGGTTTCCTGCTGTAGGCACCATTGGTGTTGGATTATCTATTGTCCAGCCAGAAGGCACAGCGTCCCCTACGAGCCATATCTGCTTGTACGGGGTAAAAGGTTTGATCGTTATAAATGGGGTTGCACTGATATTAAGCAGAATCTTGTAAGCGCCAGCAGTTGCGATGTTCCATTTATAATCAGGGTTTCCACCCGGAACCAGCTGAACACCAGTTTCGGAAAGTTTTGGATGGTTTGCTAAAGGCATAAAGAAATCTGTCCCCCAATTTCCTGTCGCTACAGGGATTTTAAAGTCACCAGCATTCAATACTTCATTAAACTTAAACTGAAAGGCGTTGGTCGGATCTTTCTTCATTGCATTTGGGTTTTCAATATTCCAGCCATTTGGCGTAGCATCGCCCACCACCCATAGGGATGCATACGCCGCACCGACCGGACCAGGAACAACCTGTATGCTGATTGTTTTCGATGTAGTTGACAGCGTTTTTGACGGAATTAGTCCGAGCACCGTAATATCCAGTTTGGACTCTATATTGACCGTCATCTTCAATTTTTCAACTAGTATAGCGTTCAATTCACCCTGGGTAAACCGTTTGCTTATCGCTCCAGAGGCGACTGCTACACTATCCCGTTGCTCACCGTTAGCCAGGATTATTTTATAAGAGATCATTGAGTTTGAAAATGCCGGCCACGAAACCGTAAGCGCATCCTCAGACGGCTTACTCGGATTAATGACCACTTTATCAGCAGATGCTGTAATATCCGTAATTTCGAATGGCAGTGGAGTAGGTGCATCCAGTTCTTTCGAACAGGACTGCACCATTATTAAACATACGCCCCATAGCAGGATATTTCCAAGTTGCTTTGAAGCCGACAATCTTATATTCCAATTAAATTTCATAACTTTCAAAAGGTTTTATACTTACTAAAACTGATTAGTATCCGGGATTCTGTTGCAATGACGGAGTTAGTGTGAAAACACTCTGTCCAATAGGATAAATTTTAGTATGATCACTATTATCAGGTTCTTTATCCCACCATTTTCCAGAATTGAATTTACCCCAACGAATTAAATCGGTTCGGCGTCTTCCTTCGACCAGGAACTCACGACCCCATTCATCGATCATTTCCTGATCGCTCAATTGCTGTCCCGACTCCAGGTACAGGCTGTTTGAGCCAGTTGGATAGTTACGCTTACGCACCGCATTCAACAATTTTGCGGCGGATCCTTTATCGCCGGTTCTATATTTACATTCAGCTAGTGAATAATAAATTTCAGCAAGTCTAATCTCTGCAAATGCCGAAGAAATGGTATTTGGATCCTTAGAAGGATATATCGGATATTTCGCAACCCATAAGCCAGAGTTGTCATCTGCATGGTTCATATTGGATTCTTTATCTGCGATCTTTGTTCCCGGAGGGGTATCTTTAAACCATCCCACCTGATCACGGGCAAAGATGGTATATCCTCGGTTGCTTTTGACCAATTTTGTCGGATCGCTATAATAGGGGAGGTAACCGAACAAAAACATACCTTCTCTTTTACTATTGCCAAGATTTTTATATTTCTTTAATCGAAGATCATCTGGATAGCGCTGAAATTTGATAAAGGGCTTACCGAGGGCAAAATTATACTCGACACTGTCCACATCCCGTCCTGGCTGAAGGGCATAGCGGGTATTCATATTTCCGAAATCGGTAAAGCCGAAGAAATTTTGAGCCTGATGCGGTGCCATCCACCAATACATATCCGAACTATAATGCCAGTGTGTGCGGGCCAAAGTTGCAGGGAATCCGTAGATAACTTCACTTGAATTTGCGTTATCGTAATCAAAAGGTTTTGACCATATCGTTTCCAATTGGTAATTGCCATATTTTCCGTCTATGATATCCTGACATACCGCAGCACATTCAGCATATTTGCTTTGACCCGTATAAACTTCAGCATTCAGATAAAGTCTGGCCAATAAGGCTGCGGCTCCGCCTTTTGTCCATCTACCAATACCCGTTGTGCCGAGATCCTGACGGAGTGGCAATCCGGGAATAGCATCTTTCAGCTCTTTTTCAATAAAGGCGAAGGTTTCAGCAGGTGTCGCTTGCGGCGGAGTTGCAGTTTCACCCTTTACTTTTGTTACCAGTGGAATATTCCGGTATAAATCAAAAGCCCGTAGGTTGAACCAGGCCCGGAGTGTCTTCAGCTCAGCCACAAAGTCGGCCTTTTCCGCTTCAGTGATCTGAACTTTTTGGATATCCACCTTTTCGATATCCTCAAGCGAGTTTGTAGCTAAACTGATACCCTGAAAAAGAGCTTTCCACATATCACTGGTATAATCATCCTGAACTGTCCAGGTATGGTAATGAGCCCGTTGGTATTTGCCTCCATCAAACCAGTCGCCATCCCTATTTGGGGTCATCAATTGGTCGGCAGGGAGTTCCTGCGCGTAAAATAGACCACCACCCTGAATCGACCAAAAGGCATGTTCAAACGGTCTCAAAAAATCACGGATCACATCTTCTCTTTTCTGTAAGAAATTGTCAGAAGTAATTTTATCATATAAGGTTTCGTCAAGCTTGGTACAGCTTGCGCTTCCCAAAATTAGGGTGCTAATGGAAAGGGGAATTATATAACGTAATGAAAATTTCATCTCTTTGTTGTGTTTAATCGTTAGAATTTAACCTGTAAGCCTGCTAGGAATTGTGCCGTCGATGGATAGTAAGACAAGGAAGTATTTATACCGGGTGTCAGTCCATTAACGGATATTGCTTCAGGATCACCTGTTGTAAACTTGGTGAAAGTATATAGATTGCGTGCTACGGCATACACCCGGATCGAACTGATTTGCTTGACAGGAGGTTTGATATTATAACCAATCGTAATATTGTCGATTTTTACAAAATCACCTTTCTCCAAGAAGTAATCCGAAAGAGTAGAATAGGTCTCTGCATTGGTCAACGCAGCATATTTGCCATTTCCATAAGCCGATTTGAGCACGTTCGCACCAGATTGCGTAACTGGGGTTCCCAAATAAAAAGCGGTCGTGTTAAAGAGGTCGTATTTAAATGAACCTCGTAAAAATACCGAAAGATCGAAGTTTTTGTAGGTAAAGTTCTGTCCCAAACTGGCGGTAAACAATGGTAATCCATTGCCTACAAAACGTTTATCTTCTTCCTTTGCTGTGTTTCCGGGTATAATATTGTTGTCCTTATCATACACCATCAAACGTCCAGTGGCGTCGATACCGGCAGATTCGTACATATAGAAACTGCCGATTCTCCGTCCTTCTTCCAAACGTTGAGCTGGTCCGGGAGACCCCGGCGAAGGCATATAGGACATGAATTGAAAGTTTTGCCCCTTATAAATGTCATTTGAAAAGGAAACGAATTTATTGCTATTTGATGCTCCAGCGAAACTTACCGAATATGAAAAATCTTTCTGGGTGAGGATTTTAGCATTCAATTGCACTTCCAGGCCCGAATTTTTCATAGTACCTACATTGGCAAAGGTTGTTGTTAACACGAATGGTGGAACCGGAACGTTATAGGAGCCTAGTAGATCTTTGTTGGTACGTACATAATAATTGATACTACCACTTATTTTTCGTTGGAAAAGATCAAAATCGACGCCGAAATTTAAGTTCTGTGCTTTTTCCCAACGAAGGTCATAGTTGGTATTCTGACTGGGACCCCAAACTTGGTACGATGCCCCGTTAAATGCAAAATAACCATAACCTTGATAAGTATCTAACGAAAGGTAACTGCCAAAGTCCTGATTACCCGTCTCACCGTAATCTGCTCGAAGTTTCAGGTCATTGATCCAAGAAGCTTTCGGAAAGAAATCCTCTTCCATAATTCGCCAGCCTAAGGAGAGCGCGGGGAAATAACCCCATTTGTTCAGTCTTCCAAATTTAGAAGAGCCTTCATAGCGCAAACTTGCCGATGCATAATATTTATTTGCCAAATCATAATTTACTCTTCCAAAAAAAGCGATCAGTTTCGCATCATTTTTATATGAACCAACCGATCTGAATGTGTAATCACCCGGCTGTGGATTGGTAGGAATAGGGACGTCATATTGACCTGAGCCCAGATTGTTATACGTCAGTACATCGGATGGGAAATTTTGGTTACCCGCATTCATTCCTGAATACAGAAAATAATTATATGCATATCCTCCTAATACGTTAATATTATGTCTTCCGAAACTTTGTTTGTAGTTTCCTGTCCATTCAAATACATACTGGTCACTTTTTTTATAATTTCTTCCTGCTGAATTTCTACCACTATTTCCATTAATCGCGCCTGTATTGTAGGACGGTGTAAAATTGAAATCAAAAAAATCAGAAGATTGTTGTGCCAACGTTACCTGTGTAGACAAGTTTTCCAAAATGTTAAGTTTAAAAGCTGCATTCCAGTCCAGGTACTTGCCCTCGGTTCCATCCAATACCGTGCGAAGTTCTTCAACAGGATTATAAGCACCAGAAAAACCCGTATTGATATAATTGAATAAGTTTGGATTTTTTGCATCCATCACCGGCAATGTCGGATTTAGTGTCAAACTTTGATTGAATGCATTATAACTGGCATTATTTGCTTTAAGGAACCTGGGCGCAATGGTTACAGTGGCTGTATACAGGTTATTGGCCGAGGTATGGGACAGATTCAACCGCGCCCCGTATTCTTTCTTGTCTGAACGTAAGTCCAATCCATGAGCATTGCGCAGGTCAAATGAGACGATATAATTGGTTTGTCTGTTTCCACCAGCTAACTGAAGCGTATTTTTTTGATTAAAGGCGAATTTGCGCGATACTTCGTTAAACCAATTGGTATTTCCTCCAAAATCCGTTCCTCGGTTGTGTTTTAAAAAATCTTCGGCACTGAGAACCTGGATACGGTTATTCGGTAAGTCAAAACTCGCATATCCATCATAAAATGCGTAAGGCTCAGATGTGCCTTTTTTTGTTGTGATAATAATTACGCCATTGCTCCCACGTGTTCCATAGATAGCAGAAGCTGCACCTCCTTTGAGTATATCGATTGATTCAATATCGTTTTGATTTAAGTTGTCAACATTTCCCCCAGGAACACCATTAACCACATAAAGCGGTCCAAGTCCGGCGTTGCGGGAAGACACACCACGTAGTTGCAGACTGGGAGAGGAATTCGGATCTGACTGGCCAGTGTTTACTACACTGAGTCCCGCTACCTTGCCAGCAAGAGCATTAAGTACGCCATTTCCACCAAATACGTTGAGATCCTTACCGTTTAGATGTGTAATGGCGCTGGTTACTTCTTTTTTATCTAGGGTTCCGTAGCCAACTACTACAACGTCCGCTAATCTTTCTTCATTTGTTTCAAGCGTTAGATTATAGACAGTGGCGTTATCAATATTCTTTTCCAATTTTTTATAGCCTAGAAAACTTATCTGTAATTTATCCCCGACATTTACTGCGGATAGTGAAAATCTTCCTTCGTCATCTGTTTTAGTAGCTTTTGGTTTTCCGGATACGGTAATAGAAACACCGGCCATTGGTTTACCTGTCACATCAAGAATTTTCCCTTGAATGTTTTTTTCTTGAGCTTGTACCCATGTCATTATCAGTATCCACATAAACACAGTTAATAGATACTTTAAAGACGAGCACTGTCTTAAATAGATTACCCTCATAAATTGGTTGTTTAAAATTTTTAAATTATCCCTTTTTTGCTGCTTAGGTATTTTCTAAAACAGCCATTGGTTACAGTTCCAAATCTAGAGAAACCAAATCCCAGGAAAAAGATCGTAAACGCAAAATATAAGTCTGGTGAATGTTTAAGTATTTGATTATTAGCTGTTATATCTATATTTTTCTTTAGAAAAATATAGATATAACAGCAGTAAATTAGGTAGGGAATTAACATTTAGCGTACCGAATAATCTAAATTTAACACGCAGTACGATATGTAATACAGCGAATCAGAGCTGTATAGATGGGTATTTAAACGTATCGGGTGTCTTGTTTCTAAATACTTTTAATCGTTCCGATCTGCATGATGTTTTTATCAAATTCATCCTTATCTATGATAGCTTTGCTTTTAATTTTTGCCCGATAAGTATAAATTGTGTTTAAGGAACAATGGAGAAATCCAGCAATTTTGGATGAATCATTTACACCGAGTCTGATTAGGGCGAAGATGCGCAATTCGGTATTCAAGAGCTCATTCGTTTTAAGCATTATCTTTCCATCTTCGGTCAGCAACGAGTTTATATCGTCTACAAAACTGGGAAAGAGATGAAGAAAAATATGATCAAAGGTATTAAACAGTTCCTTTTTTTCTTTGTCTATTCTCTCGTTAGATTTAACCAAGTTAAGGAGCTCCGAGATTTTGTCTCCCATGATCATTTTCTTTATTAAGGTCTGAAATTTCTCCAATTTCGTGATGTACATTGAACAGATATCAAGAAAATGTCCGATGTATACCTCTTTGATGTGATTGGATTCATACAACAAATTGTTCGTTTTGGACAATTTGTTGTTTACAATTTTATACTCTTCATTTTTAGTTTGTAATTCGTCATTTAGTTTATTGAGATCCTGATTTGCTTTAAATAATTCGAGCCTGAACCTACTCACTTTTCTCATCTGTTTATAAACATATATTATCGCTAGTATCAATAATATGGAAAGGACGGAAGCAACAATTAAAAACGTAAACAATTGCTCCTTTTTTTGTTTTTGATGTTCCTGATAAGAGGTATCAATAATTGGGAAAATTTGAGAAACTTCATAGGTCCTAAATTTAGCATTGCAGAAGATTGCGTCTTCAAGCGATGATTTTATACACATATAGGATTCATCGATGTAACCTTGTTGGTGCAGTAAAAATGCTAACGCTTGCATGGAAGTATTTTCTTTTATCGCATTTTTAATATCGCAAGCTGCGGATATAATCAGCAGTTCGCACTGTTTGCCTACATTGCCTTCCTTTCGGTATATTTCTGAAAGTGAGAATGCAAGCATTGCTTTTTCATGGCTATCTTCCTTTATTGTCGCGAATATTGAATTCAAGATTACTTTAGCCTCTTTTATTTTGTTCAGGTCGATCAGTTTTTCTGCATATACCATTTTGTAGTGATTCGAAGATTCATCAAGCAGCGTTAATAAAGAATCACGATAATTACGGCTAATTGCTAAATAATTTTTTTGGTTATAATTATGGTATGCATAAAACTTGAAAAAGTTCTTTTGAGCATCCAGATATTTTATTTTTAGGTGATTGTTTAATTTTTGGATGGGTATTCTATCCAAAATATCTTTAGAATCAATGTACATACCTGCGACCAGATAATGTAGAGAAAGGTCTAATTCAGTTTCTAGTATCCAATTTGGACTCTGGAGTTTATTTGCCAGTTCCAAATTTTTCTTAGCATAATAAATAGCGGAATCAGATTTATAGGATGCGTATGAGCTACTCAGCTGTTTTTGTAATTCAAATTTTAGATTCAGATTTTCGGTGCTATTGTCCAGCTTTTTTTTTATCAGGGAAAGATAAAGCTCTTTTTGCTCAACAAAAGTATCTTTATTTTGAATGAGATTAGTAAGATTGAGAATTGAGGAGTCTTTTAAAGCAATCGCTTTAGTTTTGGAAATTGTGGCTATAAAAAATAAAATCAGATATAAAAATACAGGTTTTCCCATTTATATTAGTAGAATACTATTCAAATTAAAGAAATTGAGCAGATCAAATATAAATAAATAACTTGAGTTTGTTCAATGGCGCTTTTTTTATAATAGATCATATCCGAGATTAAACACAATCCTGCGTGTTGAAACATTACACCAATAATGACCTATTCCATTTTCAGATACCTGCCCTCGAACGAACCCGTTATAACGTCTGACACATGTAGCGGTTCCGTGGCTTTTTGGGTTACGCTCCAAACTGCTTTAAATGGTGGTTGCAATGTTTGTATATGAACTGACCTAATTGGGCTCTGGACATTCTACCAAAGAACCAATGTACAAATGTAGCTTTTTCAAATGTTTCATATTGCTCGATTAATAATTGCGTTACTGTCATTTTTCCCCAAAGAGCATCGCTGTCCTCGTGTAATAAATTAATTCTTTCGATGACCGCTTCTCTTATGTTTTTCTCAAATATTGATTTCATATTAGGAACATTTATCTATTCTATCTGGATTTTGATCATTTGCAGTCTTACAAATCTAACAGATTTGTTCTTCGATCGACTTTGCATAGGATAAGAAATAGAATTGCATATCTATCGCATTACATCTCGTTGATAGTCTGATAGACAGGATAATTTTTTGAACAAGATATTTTGAAAGTGGATTTTTAGCCCTGGATCAAACTGCCGGAAATGTTGTTTTGGGTGTTGGGAAAACGGGCATCTCGTTATATACGGTCGACAACTGTTCCGTAGAGGGAAATATTATTGAGGGGAATGATTCCAATGAGGTCGGTATCGATATTCAATCTTCTTCGGTACGCAGATCATCAGATATCAATGTGAGCGGAAACCAGATCAAAAGCGGATTTAAAAACGGTATCAACACTTTTAAATCGACAGGAACAGGATTTGACAGGATAGCTATCACAGACAATCGGTTGAAAACTGTGGTGCAGCATATCCAGTTAAAAGGTAAATTTTGAGCTACTTTAATTTCGTGCTTAATTTATTTTTGCAAAGTATACATCTCCGAATATCGCAATAACAAACATGAGCAAATAAAAAATGTGAAGTCTGGATATACTTGAACAAGCTGA